>JBKJTV010000242.1:0-4534 GCA_046589985.1 Candidatus Limnocylindria bacterium
TCGTCGTTCGTCGTGATCGCGCCGGCCTCGCCGTACGCCCCGAGGTTCTTGGAGCAGTAGAAGGAGAAGCAGCCGGCGGCGCCGGTGCTGCCGGCGCGGCCACCGACATCGAGCGTCGCTCCGTGCGCCTGACAGGCGTCCTCGATCACCTGGATGTTCCGCTCGCGCGCGAGCTCGAGGATCTGCTTCATATCCGCGGTGCGGCCATAGAGGTGCACCGGCATGATCGCCTTCGTGCGCGGCGTGATCGCGGCGGCGATCGCTTCGATGCTGATGTTGAAGGTCTTCTCGTCGATGTCGACGAGGACGGGTCGGGCGTTCGCGTAGAGGATCGCCTCCACGGTCGCGAAGAAGGTGTGCGAGACGGTGATGACCTCGTCGCCGTTCGTGACACCGAGCGCGCGGATGACCAGCTGCAGCGCATCCGTTCCGCTGCCGACGCCGATCGCGTGCTTCGTGCCGCAGTAGGCGGCGAACTCTTCATCGAACGCCTTCACGTTCGGGCCGATCGTGAGCTGCATCCCTTCGAGGACCTCCTCGATGGCCGGCAGGATCTCGTGCTTGATGGTCGCGTATTGCGCCTTCAGATCCACGAGCGGGATCTGGGTCTTCGTTGCGATCGTCATGGTGTGCTGTTCTCCTTCGTGCCGTGGGGCCGCTCGGGCAGCGGCTCGAGCCATGAATACGCGTGCGGAAAGATCCCGGCGAAGCACTCGAGCTTGGCGATGTCGTCCTTCAGCTCTTTCGCGGGGTTGCCGGCGACCACGCTGCGCGGAGCGACTGCGTGTCGAACGACGCTTCCGGCGCCGACCAGCGAGTCCTCGCCGATCTCCACACCCGGCAGGATCGTCGCATTGCCGCCGATGCGCGCGCGCCGGCGCACCGTCGCGCCGCGGACGCAGTCGAGATATGCGGGGCACTGGGGGTGTGGATCGTCGGTGAACACGACATGCGGCCCGAGGAAGACATCGTCCTCGATGGTGACGAGCTCGAGGAAGCAGCCGGTGTGGACGCGGATGCGCGAGCCAAGGCGGTTGCCGAACTCGAGAGAGGCGTGCGTGCCGATGGAGACGTCATCGCCGATGACGTTGTCCTCGCGGATCGAGGCGCCGTGACCCGTCTGCAGACGCGCGCCGATGGTCGTCCCCGCGTAGATCGTCGTGAACGGCCGGATGACCGAGCCGGGGCCGATGACCAGTCGCAGGTCGCCTTCCGCATGCCCGCGCGGCGCCTGTCCGAGCACCGCGTACGCCCCGACAACGGTGCCGTTCCCGACCTCGACGTTCGGCGCGATGACCGCGGTCGGGTGGACGGTGACACCGAGCGAGGTCATACCCGTGCCGTCTCGCGGTACGGGACACGCGCCCCCTGCTGGCGCAGGCTGCGCATCCCGGCCTCGAGCACGCGCACCACCTGGAGCCCGGCCTCGCCGTCGCTGCGCGGCCGCTTGCCCTCGCGCACGCACTCGATGAAGTGGCGCACCTCGAGCTGGAGGGCTTCGGTGACCGGGACCCGCGGGCTGTGGATGTCGCCCGCGCGGTACGAGCGGCGAAGCTCCTCGCTCGAGAGTGACTCGACGCCGTGGTCGTAGATCTTCACCCGCTCCGCGGCCTCGGTGTCGTCGTAGACCGCCATCTTCTTCGAGCCGATGACGGCCATGCGGCGGAGCTTCGAGGGCGCGAGCCACGAGAGGTGCGCCTGCGCGATGGCGCCCGACGGGAAGCCCATCGTGAGGAAGACGACGTCCTCGATCCCGGGCTGCACGAAGCACGCGCCGATGCACTGCACCCACTCGGGCTCCTCGCCGAGCCAATAGAGCGAGATCGAGACGTCGTGCGGTCCGAGGTCCCAGAGGACGTTGAAGTCGAACTGGTGCAGGCCGAGGTTCACCCGCTGGCTATCGATGTACTGGACCGTGCCGAGCTCGCCGCGCTCGAGGAAGCCGCGCACCGCGATGACCGCGGGGTTGTAGACGAAGGTGTGGCCGACCATGAGCGTGCGGCCCGCCCGCTCCGCTGCACGAACGATCGCCTCGGCGTCGGCGACCGTGCCGGCGAGCGGCTTCTCCACGAAGACGTGCTTCCCGGCAGCGAGCGCCTCCTCGGCGAGCGCGCGGTGCGTCGAGATCGGCGTGACGATGCAGACCGCGTCGATGGTCTTGTCGGCGAAGAGCTCGCGATGATCGCGCGTCGTCCGCACGGCGGGGAAGCGCTTCTTGATCGCGGCAAGGCGCTCGTCGGAGAGGTCCGCGACGGCGACTGCCTCGCCACCGGGCGCCTCGCTGAAGTTGCGGACGAGGTTCGGGCCCCAGTAGCCGGCACCGATGACCGCGACCCGGAGGTCAGGCACCCGCACCTGCGGCGTCCATTACGCGACCGGTATACAGGCTCTCCACGGCGCGATTGTCGCTGAAGGCGGCGTTGCGCGCCGCCGGCCGAGGCGCGCTATCCGAATAGGCCGGTCAGACCGGCCGGTCCCGGAGCTGGCCCGGAGAGCGCGCGATCAGGACGCGGATGCCGACCCCGACCAGACACATGGCCGCCCATCCCATCGCCATCATCGTGGTCCAGGCGATCTCACCCGGATCGGAGAGGTTGCCGCCCTTGCTCAGGATGAAGATCGGAAAAGCGACGACGAACGAGAGCGGCGCCCACCAGCGTCCCACGATCGAACCGGTCGCCAGCGCGGTCACGATCGCGAGACCGCCGAAGACAACGCCATCGCGGATGACGCCTGGGATCAGGTACGCAGCGACGAGCAGCGCCACGGGCAACAGCAGGCCGACCGCGATGAATCCGCCGCGCGAACTTAGACCGCCCATGACCACTTCCTTCATCCGTCGTCGGAGGAGGTCCTCGCCATCCTCCGCGACCTGTGGATCGAGATGCGCGTCGATCGCGCCGAGCACGATGTCGAAGATCAGCGCGGGCGATGGCGGCTGCGCGTCGAGCATCGACGCGAACTCGAGGCCGTAGCGGCGCCGCCAGGGACCGGGGTACAGCCCAAGCAGCGCTCTCACAGCGTGGCCAGCCGCCGCAGACCCGTGGCCGCGATGCGCCGCAGCCCGCCCAGCTGGGCGCCGAGGTGACGCGCGCCCGCCTCCGTGAGGCGGTACGGGATACGGCGCTCCTCGGGCGCGAGTGGCTCGATGAGGCCAGCGCGCTCGAGACGCGCGATCGCCCCATAGAGGGTGCCCGGGCCGAGACTGCGACCGCTGACGGCAGCGATGTCTTGGATCATCGCGTAGCCATGTTTCGGGCCGCCCGCGAGGCTCACGAGGATCAGCAGCGCCTGCTCCGACAGCTCGCCGGGCTCGATCTCGCGTACCGCCACGATCCCTCCTACGTCAGCCGCTATATCGGCTCACGTAGTAGCACGCCCTCAGCCCCTCGTCAAGAGTGCGCGGCTAGGCGAAAGTGCGGTCCTCATATGGGGTGGCGCCGATCGCGTCAGCCTTTGACCGTCCGGAGAGGAAGTGGTCGGCCATCGACAGCCCCATCTCGGAGGCGATGTCCATGTCGACGTACTTATAGAGGCCCTGCCTGCCACCGGTGACGAGATTCTCGAAGCGCGCGAGCTCCACCATGAGCGTGTCGATCGCCCGCTCGTAGCCGACCATGTAGACCGGGTAGCCGGCAGTCGAACGAAGCACGACGCACTCTGCGACCTCGTCGGCCTTGATGAAGCCTTCGGCCTCGAGCTCGCGTGCGCAGCGCATGCCGATGTCGCGCGGGTCGGCGTTCCAGACCGCGTCGTTCGCGTCACAGGTGATGTCGCAGAGCAGGATCGTCTCGTCCTTCGCGCAGATGTCGAGCCCGCCGTAGTTCCGGGTCTCGGAGAGCCGGTTGAAGGTCTTGTCCTGGAAGTAGATGGACTGCGCGGGAAGCGCCTTCGGCCGGCGCACGCGGAGCCCGACGATGGTGAGGGCGCGAAAGCGCAGGAATCGCGCTGCCTCTCGCGCTTCGGCCGAGACCGCGTCGCCGAGAAGCTCGATGAGCGCCGGAAGCGGCAGGGTGTTCACGACCCGGTCGCACGCGAGGCGCACCTCGGGGCCGCGATCGCCATAGGGATCGACGTCGCGCTCGAGCCCGGTGGCCATGACGCAGAGCTCGCCGGCGTCGTTCGTGGCCCGGACCTGCCGGTAGCGCACCCCGGTCACCCGCGCGCCCTCGACGTCGATGCCGGTCACGAGCGTGCCTGTGCGGACCTGATTGGTCGGCGAGGCCGTGCGGATCCGTTCGGCCATGCGGTCCGAGATGACACCCGCGCCCTTCGGCGGGTAGAAGAGCTCGATGACGAGCGGCGCGTAGCGATGCTCGGTCCCGGTGCGCTTCGCATAGCCCTTCCGCAGCGCCGAGAGCACGACCTTCGAGAGCGAGATGTGGGGGATGCGGTGCTGGGCGAATGACGCCGCGAGCTGCGACGGCGGGACGCCCCAGACCTTCTGCGTGTACGGACCGAAGAACATCCCGTAGAGCGTGCGGCCCATCGCCTGGACCACCCAGTCCTCGGCGGACACCATCTTCTTCGGCCT
>JBKJTV010000300.1:0-3499 GCA_046589985.1 Candidatus Limnocylindria bacterium
CTTCGCGTCTGTCCAGCGCGCGTCGTCGCGCAGCCCGGCGCTCCACGAGCGGAGCGCAGCCTCGGTCGCGTCCGCCGATGCGAGCCCCGCGTCGATCCCCGCCAGTGCCGCGCGCCCGCGGTCCGGCGTCGGTGCCGGATCGAGGAAGACGGGCGTCCCGTGGTCGGCGTCCACGAACGCCTCCCAGCCGACGCGCGTCGGCTCGGCGCCGCGGTCGAAGAACGTGCGCGCGAGGAACGTCGGGCCCGCGTCGTCGTAGCCGATGATCAGCCCGTACTCGGGAGCGCCGACGAGCCCCCTGGCGAGCGGCGGCACTCCGCCGGCGATCTGCTCCTTCACGCGCTCGAACACGAGCTCGCGCATGTCGTCCTCGAACGGCGGCACGACTGGATCGAGGCGGACGCCGACGGCGGCGGCGCCGCGCGCGAGCGTCGCCTCGTCCCGGGGCGTGGCCGCAAGCGGATCCCAGGTCGCCTCATCGATCCGCGCCTCGAACGCGGTGCCGGAGCAGCCCATGACCCAGTCGTATTCGGACTTCGTCGCGGCCGCGAGCGAGGCGGGAAAGCTGCACTCCTGTCCTTCACCGAAACGGAGGGCCGGGAACCCGCCGAGGATCTTGCGGGCCACCTAGTCCGGGAACGCGTGCTTGAGGATCGTCATCGCCTGCAGCGTCACCCACTTGCTCGCGTCGACGCGCGACGGCATCCGGTCCGTGTATGGCGCGCGGCCGGCCCAGCGGCCGCGCTTGTCCTGCCTGGCGAGGAGCCAGGCGATCGCGGGCTGCGCGCGCACGTCGGTGATCGCGCCCGCCGCATCGACCGCGCGGAGCACGAAGAGGACGTCCGCCTGGTAGAAGAGCGGGAACGAGAGCTGCCGCCACAGGTGGCTCGGGTCTTCGTCGCCCGCATATCGACCCGGCTGCACCTTGTAGCTCAGCAGGAACTCGACGCCGCGACGGAGGCTGCGCTCGACCTCGCGCGTGCGCGATGCCTCCGGCAGCGCGGCGAGCGCCCAGACCAGCCGCGCGTAGCCCCACGAGCACGGGCGGTCGTCGTTGATGAAGCACGCCGCGTCGAACTTCTTCGAGTCGCGCACGAGCCGCAGCACGATCGGCTCGAGGCGCGGGTCCGTCCCGTACCCCGCGAGCGCGACGTAGCGCACGACGTTGCCGAAGAAGCATGAGACGCCGTGATCACTCGCCACGGCCCAGTCCATCCCGCCGACGCCCGCGCTGAGGTCCTCGAGGATCCGCCGCGCGGCGCGGCGCACGCGTGGGTCGGAGCCGTCGACGCCGTACTCGGCGAGGAGGAGGTTCTGCCAATGAGACGAGAGGTACTTCGGCGAGTACATGGCCTCACCGAGCCAGCGCCCGTCAGGGCGCTGGCGGCCAAGGATCGTCGAGATCGGCGGGGCGGTCATCGCGCGCGCCTGCGCCTCACGCCACTCGGCGTCACGCGGGCCGCGGTCGAGCAGCGAGCGCAGTGCCTGAGCGCGTACGGCAGGGTCGCGCCGTTCCAGCAGCCAGGGGACCGGATCGTCGTGCAGCAGGGCACGCCAGGACACGCGGGCTAGGTCCCGCCGACGGAGAGCTCGGAGATCACGAGGGTCGGGCTGCCGATGCCTCCGCCGCCGAACGTGAGGTCGCTGCCGATCCCTGAGATCGATGCGAGCAGGTCGAGGAGATTCCCCGCGATCGTGATGCCCTGCACCGCGTACTGGCGCTCGCCGCGCTCGAGGTAGTCGCCGGCCGCGCCGAGCGAGAACTCGCCCGAGATCGGATCGATCGTGTGCAGGTTGAGGAGCGATGTGATGCGCAGCGCGCGTTCGAGCCCGCCAACGAGCTGTGCCGCGTCCTCGGTGCCCGCCTCGATGTAGAGGTTCGACGGACCGATGCGGCTCGGACCGCTGTATGACCCACGCCGAGCGTTCCCGGTCGGTTCGGCTCCGACCTTCGCTGCCGTCTTCAGGGACGTAAGGTAGCCCCGCAGCTCGCCGTCCGCGATAAGGGTCTGCCTGCGCGTCGTCGTGCCCTCGCCGTCGAAGGGCGCGCTGCGCAATCCGCCGGTACGGCGCGCGTCGTCCACGACGGTCACCTTCGAGCTCGCGACCGACTGCCCGACCTTTCCCGCGAAGAGGCTCTTGCCCTTCAGCACGTTCTCCGCGGAGAACAGCGGGGCGATCGCACCGAGCAGCGACATCGCCTCATACGGCTCCAGCACGACGGGCAACCGCTGGGTCGACAGCGAGCGCGCCCCGAGCTTGCCGATCGCCGTCACCGCGGCGTGGCGCCCGATGGCATGAGGGTCGATCTCCGCGCGCCGGCGCGCAGCATGTCCATGAGAGCCGACCTGCCGATCTTCACCATCGCTTGCGATGACCGAAGTTGAGAAGCCAGCCCAGCTCTCGCGGTACGAGCCGCGCGTCCCGGCCGTCGTCGCGAGCATCGTCGTTGTCTCGCCGTCGGAAAAGCTTGTCTTGCGGAAGCCCAGGACACGCTTGTCGACCTCGCGCGCCGCACGCTCCGCGGTGAAGGCCGCCTCGGCCCGCTCCTCGACCGTGCGCTTGCCGATGCCCTCGTAGATCGCGAGCTCGGCCTGATCCGTGGCGCCGCTCGCGATCCGCAGGTCAGGATCGGCCTCCGTCACTGCCGCCATCGCCTGCGCGGCCCCGACGCACTCCTCGATCCCACCGGCTGACAGATCGCTCGTGAACGCGAAGCCCATCCGGCCCGACTCGATGACGCGGATGCCGATCCCGCGCTCGCCGTGGACGAGGACGTTCTCGATCGTCGTGTCCTTCACCTCGACCGCAGTGGAAACGGACTCGCGGAAGAAGACCTCGGCCAGGGCTCGGCGCCGCTGGAGCGACGTGATCGCCCGCTCGACGACGGCCTCGTTCTCGAGGCGCTCGCTCACGCCATCACCTTTCCGCCAATGACGACGGATGGGATCCGCAGCGTCGGCTGCGCGTCCGCCACCGGCGCGCCCTGGCCGTCCTTGCCGCAGGTGCCGGTCGAGTAGCCGAGGTCCCAGCCGACCATATCGATCTCGCTCATGAGCTTCGGCCCCTGGCCGACCAGCGTCGCCCCCCGGAGTGGCTCCGCGAGTCGCCCGTCGCGGATGCGGTACGACTCGGTCACCTCGAAGGCGAAGTTCCCGCTCACGACGTCGACCTGGCCGCCGCCCATCTTGCGGACGAAGATCCCATCGTCGACGGAGGCGAGGATCTCCGCCGGATCGCTCTCGCCGGGAGCGATCATCGTGTTCGTCATTCGGCAGATCGGCAGGTGGCGGAACGACTGCCGCCTGGCGTTCCCGCTCTCCGGGATGCCGAGCTTCTGGGCGTGCTTCCGGTCGCTCATGTAGGTACGGAGCACACCGTTCTCGATGAGGACCGTGCGGTGTGTCTGCGCTCCCTCGTCGTCCATCGCGGTCGTGCCGCGCTGCCCGGGGTCGGTGCCGTCGTCGATGACCGTGATGAGCGGGCTCGCGACCTGCTG
>JBKJTV010000015.1:0-2525 GCA_046589985.1 Candidatus Limnocylindria bacterium
TGCCCGGTCATCGACTTCGTGGACGAGACGGCGAGCCTGTAGGCGTGCTCGCCGAAGACTCCCTTGATCGCCGCGGTCTCCTCTCGGTCGTTCGGCTGCGTCGAAGTGCCGTGCGCATTGATGTAGTCGACATCCTCCGGCCGCATCCCGGCCTGTTCGAGCGCCATCTTCATCGCACGCGAGAGGCCCTCGCCCTCCGGTGACGGCGCCGTGATGTGGTACGCGTCGGCGGTCGCGCCGTACCCCACGAGCTCGCCGTAGATCCTCGCGCCGCGCGCGAGCGCGTGATCGCGCTCTTCGAGGACGATGACCGCGGCGCCCTCCGAAAGCACGAAGCCGTCACGCTCCTTGTCGAACGGCCGCGACGCATGCTCGGGATCATCGTTCCGGCGGCTCATCGCATGCATCGTCGCGAACGCGCCGATCGCGAGCGGAAGGATCGCGGCCTCGGAGCCACCGGCGACCATCACCTCGGCCTGTCCGCGCCGGATCATCTCCGCAGACTCGCCGACCGAGTGCGCACTGGAGGCGCACGCCGAGACGTGGGCGACGTTCGGACCCTGCAGGCCGAACTGCATCGAGACCTGCGCTGCGGCCGCGTTCGCCATGAGCATCGGGACGAGGAACGGCGAGAGGCGGCTCGGACCGCGCTTCTCCATGACGAGGACCTGCTCGATGAGGGTCTCGAGCCCGCCGACGCCGGTCGCGATGGCAACGCCGGTGCGGTCGGGCGAGCTCGTGATATCCAGCTTCGAGTCTTCGAGCGCCTGCGCAGCCGCGCCGACGGCGAGCTGCGTGAAGCGGTCGGTCCGGCGCGCGTCCTTGCGGTCCATGTACTTCGTCGCGTCGAAGTCCTTCACCTCGCCGGCGATCTTCGACTCGTACGGGCTCGGGTCGAACCTCGTGATGCGGCCGATCCCACCACGGCCATGCGTGAGAGAGTCCCACGTCTGCACGACGTCGTTGCCGACGGGCGTGATCGCGCCCATGCCGGTGACCACGACGCGGCGTCCCATCCGGGACTCGCCGCTCACGCGAGCCTCGACCGCAGCCGGTCGACCGCCGCGCGGATCGACGACGGGTCAGAGACGTTCAGCAGCTCGGCGTCGGCGATGCGCTTGATCAGCCCGTTCACGACCTCACCGGCGCCGATCTCGACGAACGTGGAGGCGCCCCGTTCCAGCATGAAGCGTACCGACTTGAGCCATTCGACGCGCTGCGAGAGGTGGCGAACGAGCATGTCGGGAATGGTCACCGCGGCCCCGTAGGGCCGCGCGCTGATGTTCGCGACGACCGGGACGACCGGCTCGCGGAACGAGAGGCTCGCCATGAACGCGCGCAGCTCCTCGCCGACACGCGCCATCGCGGCGAAATGGAACGGGCCGGAGACGCGCAGCTGCACGATCTTCCTCGCGCCGCGGCGTACCAGGGCGTCGGCGGCGAGCGCGAGGCTCGCCTGCTCACCAGCGATCGTCACTTGCGCCGGACCGTTGTCGTTCGCCACGACCGCGCTCCCATCCGGTACGGCGGTCGAGATGACCTGCTCGACCTCCTCGGCCGACAGCCCGACGACGGCGGCCATCGCCCCGCGGACGCCATTCGACGCCGCGAGCCGGCCGCGTTCCGCGACGAGTCGGAGCGCATCCGCGAAGGTGAGCACGCCGGCGGCGACAAGAGCACTGAACTCGCCGAGCGAATGGCCTGCCACGAACCGCGGGCGCAGGGCCTCCGGCAACGCTTCGACCCCGCGAGGCTCGTGGCCGTCGCTCGGGCGACCGCGGCGAAAGCCCGCGGCCTCCATGAACGCCTCGAGGAGCGCGATGCTCGTGGTGAGGATGGCAGGCTGCGCGATGGAGGTGTCGTCAAGACGCGCGGCTGGCCCTTCGAAGCAGATCTTCGACAGCGGGTAGCCGAGGATGGCATCGGCCTCATCGAAGATGCGGCGCGCCCCCTCGGACGCCTCGTACGCAGCCTTCCCCATACCGACGCTCTGCGAACCCTGCCCCGGGAACACGAACGCGATGGTCACTGAAGGCACAAGGGTACGCTCCCGCGCCCCGGTCCTACGCCTTCTCCAGCTCCAGCTCCGCGCGGACGCTGTTCAGCTCGCCGCTCCAGGCGTGCCCTCGGCCCGCCAGGCCTTCGTCCACGGACAGGGCGAGCGTCTCGCGCGCGACGAGATCGCGGAACTTCGCGACTGTCGGCACGATCGGACCGGAGTAGCGCAGCCGGATCCTATCGGCGATCTGGAAGCCCGCCTCCTTGCGAAGGTCGTTCAGCTTGTGGACCAGCTCGCGGGCCAGACCCTCCTCCTCGAGCTCGGGCGTGAGCGTGGTCTCGAGTGCGGCGACGGCGCCAGCGTCGCGCCCGACGGCGTGACCGGCCGCACCGACGTGCTCGACGAGGACCTCGCCCGGCTGCAGCGTGAAGCCTTCGACCTCGAACGCACCGTCGGCCCGCAGCGCGAAACGCCCCTCCGCCAGCGCCTGCCGTACGCGGGGCAGGTCCTTGCCGAGCTTCGGGCC
>JBKJTV010000264.1:0-4196 GCA_046589985.1 Candidatus Limnocylindria bacterium
CACGACGACCGCGCGCCAGTCGAGCGCGGCACGCTCCGCGAACGCGACGCGTGCGGCTCCGGTCGGCACGACGCGCCCGGCCAGCCGGGCCGCCTCGCCGTCGTGCGGCGTGAGCACCGTCTTCGCCGGAAGCAGGCCGGGCCAGCTTTCCGTCCGCGCGAGCGCGTTCAGGCCGTCCGCGTCGACCACGGTCGGGACCGCGCCCGCGTTGCGGAGAACCACCGCGACGAAATCGTCGGTGCCGGTCGCGTGCGCGAGCCCCGGCCCGATGACGAGTGCCTTGATCTTGTCGCGGAGTGCGGTGGTCACCTGCGCGGCCGCGGCGACGGTGACCACGCCGGGCGCCGCCTCCGCGAGCGCAAAGAAGGTGAGGTTCGGGTCGCGTCCGGCGAGGTGCTCCGCGACGGTGTGCGCGGTCGCGAGGCAGACGACGCCCGCGCCGCATCGCGCCGCAGCGCGCCCCGCGATGAGCAGGGCGCCCGGGTAGCGCAGCGACCCGCCGACGATGAGGACACGCCCCCGGGTCTCCTTGCCGGCATCCGCCGGCAAGGGTCGCAGGACGGCGCGGACCGCGCGCGCGTCGAGCGCGGTCTGCTCCCGCTCCTTCAGGCCGGTCCCGCGCGCAGACCGACCGCCACCGCGACGGCGAGCTCCTTGATGTGCGAGATGCTCACCGAGAGCGGCTCGGCGAGACCGAGCTGCCGGCGCCTCGCCTCGGCGCGGCCGTGCAGGACGACCTTCGGCTGCCCATAGGTGGTACGCCGGATCTCGATCTCGCGCCAGCCGACGCCGCGCACGCCGAGGCCAAGGACCTTCGACACGGCTTCCTTCGCGGCCCAGCGCCCGGCGAGATGCAGGACGTTGCGCCGGCAGTAGCCCTGCTCCCACTCCGTGTAGACGCGGCCGAGGAACCGCGCGTCGTGACGCTCCAGCACGCCGCGGATGCGCGCGGTCTCGATGATGTCTATTCCCGTTTCGGTCGGGCCAAGCCCTCCCTCACGGAACGGCGTGCTCGCGCCGACGGGGACGTCCTTGGAACTCATTCCACGGTCACGCTCTTGGCCAGGTTGCGCGGCTGGTCGACATCGTTCCCGCGCCGGTCCGACACGTGGTACGCCAGGAGCTGCAGCGGGACGATCGCGAGCGCCGGGGAGAGCAGCTCGTTCGTCTTCGGGATACGGATGATCTCATCGGACTTACCCTCGATCTCGTCATCGTCATCGTTCGCGAGGGCGATGACGACACCGGCGCGGGCACGCACTTCCGAGATGTTCGAGACCATCTTCTTGTACGTCGAGTCACGCAGCGCGATCGCCACGACGGGCATGTGCTCGTCGATGAGCGCGTTGATCCCGTGCTTCATCTCCCCACCCGCGGTGCCCTCGGCGTGGATGTAGGAGAGCTCTTTCAGCTTCAGGGCACCCTCGAGTGCGGTCGGATGGTTCGCACCGCGGCCGAGATACAGGAAGTCGCGGGCCTCGTGATAGCGGTAGGCGAGTGAGCGGATCTTGGCGTCCTCGCCCAGGACGGCATCCATGAGCGTCGGCAGGTGGAAGGCCTCCGCGAGAAGCTTCGCCGCGACGTCCGGCGACACCGTGCCCCGGCGCTGCGCGAGGAAGATCGCGAACAGATAGAGGTCGACGAGCATCGCCGTGTACGCCTTCGTGGACGCGA
Source organism: Candidatus Limnocylindria bacterium (assembly GCA_046589985.1). Classification (GTDB taxonomy): domain Bacteria; phylum Chloroflexota; class Limnocylindria; order P2-11E; family P2-11E; genus JACDAF01. Next base: position 1,675 of record JBKJTV010000264.1, read on the forward strand.
CCGCGATCTCGGGTCCCGTATGCAGGTAGATGACGTCGTCCGAGACACGGCTCGCCTCGCTGCCGACCACGTTCACGAAGGTCAGCAACCGCGCACCGCGCTTCTGGCCTTCCTGCATCGCGGCGAGCGTGTCGGCGGTCTCGCCGGACTGCGTCATCGCAATGAGCAGCTGCCCCTTCGCCACCACGGGCTCGCGGTAGCGGTACTCGCTCGCGACATCGACATCGCAGGGGATCCGCGCGAGCCGCTCGATGAGGTACTTCCCGACGAGCGCGGCGTGGTACGCCGTGCCGCAGGCCACGAAGCTGATCCGCGCAAGGCTCTTCACGTACGCGTCGGTCATCCTTAGGTTCTCATCGAACAGCACGCGCCCGGTGCTCCGCTCCACGCGTCCGAGCAGCGTGTCGTTGATCGCGCTCGGCTGCTCGTTGATCTCCTTCAGCATGAAATGCTTGTACCCGGACTTCGCGGCAGCGATGGGGTCCCAGTTCACGGTCTGCGGCTTCTTCTCGAGCGGCGTGCCGTCGATGCGGTGGAACCGCACGGTGTCGCGCGTGACGACGGCGACCTCGCCCGCCTCGAGGAAGACGACCTTCCGCGTGTGCTCGAGCAGCGCGGGCATGTCGGAGGCGATGAAGTTCTCGCCCTCGCCGTAGCCGATGATGACGCCCCCGGCGCTCGCGATCCTCGCGGCGACGATCTTGCCCGGATCCTTCGCGGAGATGAACACGAGCGCGGCGGCACCCTCGAGGCGGGGCAGGACCCGGAGCGCGGCCTGCTCGAGCGCAGGCTCGTGCTTCAGCTCGTCCTCGAGCATGTGCACGACCACCTCGGTGTCCGTCTCGGACGTGAAGGTGTGACCTGCGGCGACGAGCGGCGCCTTCAGCTCGGTGAAGTTCTCGATGATGCCGTTATGGATGACCGCGGTGACGGAGCCGCAGTCGACGTGCGGGTGCGCGTTCTGCTCCGTCGGCCGGCCGTGCGTCGCCCAGCGCGTGTGACCGATGCCGTACGTCCCTGCGAGCGGGTGCGAGTGCACGGCGTTCGCGAGGTTATCCAGCTTTCCTTCCGCGCGTGCGACGGTGAGGTCGCCGTCGTGCTGGATCGCGATGCCGGCAGAGTCGTAGCCGCGGTACTCGAGCTTCCGCAGCCCGCCGATGAGGATCGGCTGCGCCTCGCGCGGGCCGACGTAGCCAACGATCCCGCACATGGCTAGGCCAACACCTTTCCGGCGGCGTCGGCGAGCCGGTCGGCGATGCGCTCGGCCATGGCCAGGTCGCGCGCCTCGACGGTGATCCGCAGCACCGGTTCGGTCCCCGAGGGGCGCACGACGAGCCGCCCCGCGTCGGCGAGCTCGCGCTCGGCGCCGCGCACGCTCTCGCCGAACGCGCCGTCGTTCCACTCGCGGCGCCGCGGCGCGCGGACGTTGCGCGTCACCTGCGGCCAGCGCTCGATCTCCGCGGCGAGCGCCTCGAGCGACCGTCCCTCCGCATGCACGAGATGCAGGAGTTCGAGCGCGGTGAGGATCCCGTCGCCGGTCGTCGAGTAGCCACGGAAGATGACGTGGCCGGACGGCTCGCCGCCGAACTGCGCGTCCTGGCGCTCGAGCTCCTCCCAGACGTAGCGATCCCCCACTTGTGTCCGGACGAGCGCGATGCCGTCACGTTTGAGTGTCGCCTCCAGGCCGCCGTTCGTCATCACGGTGCCGACGACGAGCTTTGGCTTGAGCTTCCCGCCCTTCGCGAAGTGCCTGGCCGCGATCGCGAGGACGGTGTCACCGTCGTGGAGCGCGCCGGTCCGGTCGACGATGACGACGCGGTCGCCGTCCCCGTCGAAGGCGAATCCGATGTCCGCCTCCCCGGCGACGACCGCCTCTTGCAGGCCGCCCGGATGATTCGATCCGCAGCGGTCGTTGATGTTCAGCCCGTCGGGACGATCGTTCAGCACCCGCACCGTCGCGCCTGCCTGGAGGAACACCGCCGGGGCAACGCGATACGTCGCGCCGTTCGCACAGTCGAGGACGACCTTGACGCCCGCGAGGGGCGGCGCGAGCTGGACCAGGCGGTCCTCGTATTCCTTCACGAGCCCGCGAGCGTCGCCGACCAGCCCGATGCCGCCCTCGGTCGGGCGCGGGAGGCCCGCCTCCTCGCCCATCGCGGCCTCGATCGCGTCTTCCGTCGCATCCGGTAGCTTCAGGCCGCGGTGGTCGAAGAACTTGATCCCGTTATCTGGCGCCGGGTTATGCGATGCACTGATGACCGCACCCGCCTTGTACTCGCCGGTGCGCGCGAGGTGCGCGAGGCCGGGGGTCGGGATGTGTCCGACGAGGCTGACCTCGACGCCCACCGAGCAGAGCCCGGCGGCGAGCGCGCTCTCGAGCATGCGCCCCGAGCGCCGCGTGTCGCGGCCGATGACCACCCGCTCGCCATGCCCGCCGAGGATGTGGCCGGCCGCGCGACCGAGGCGCAGCGCGAGCTCGGGTGTGAGGTCCTCGTTCGCGACGCCGCGCACGCCGTCGGTGC
>JBKJTV010000077.1:0-6252 GCA_046589985.1 Candidatus Limnocylindria bacterium
ACGATGTCCTCGAACGGCACGCTCTCGGCAAAGCGAGCGGCGGCCGCTACCGCGAGGACGGTCGCGGCGGCGGCGAGGACGACCGCGGTGATGAGGTGGCCCGACCGGAGGGTCCGGTCGACCCAGGCTCGGAGGCGCTGCGACAGCACGTTCAGAACGCGGCTGCGAGCGCCTCGCTGATCGCAGTATCAGTTGCGCGGTCGATGGTCCGCCGGCGCTCGCCCCCTTCCTCCGGCGGGTCGGGGTCATGGAGCTCCTCGGGGACCGGCGCGCCGAGCATGAGGAGATACTCCATCGCCCAGGTCCGTCGCACGGCGTCGAGGCTGTAGCCGCCGCCGCCCATGGCCACCCACGGATGCGGCGTGCTCGCGAACCACGAAACGACATGCGCACGTCCGCGCGTCGAGATCTGCAGATGCGTGAGCGGATCGCTGAAGTGCGGATCGATGCCCTGCTGCGTCACGAGGACGTCGGGGTGGAAGCGCTCGAGGAGCGGCGGGACGACCGCATCGAAGGCGCGGACATAGGCGCGGTCGTCGGTGTGCGGCGGCAGCGGCACGTTGATGCTGTAGCCGGCGCCCTTGCCCTGTCCGCGCTCGCTCGCGGATCCCGTGCCCGGAAAGAGGTAGCGGCCGTCCTCGTGGAGCGAGATCGTGAGCACCTGGTCGGTGTCGTAGAACGCAGCTTGCACGCCGTCGCCATGATGCGCGTCGATGTCGACGTACGCGACCTTCATCCCGCGGTCCGCGAGGAGACCGCAGGCGATCGCCGGATCGTTGTAGATGCAGAAGCCTGAGGCGTTCGCGCGCATCGCGTGGTGCAGCCCGCCCGCGCCGTTGAACGAGACGCGCAGCCGGCCCGCGAGGACCTCCTCCATGCCGACGAGCGTCCCGCCGGTCGTGAGGAGCGAGGCCTCGTGCATGCCCGCGAACGGGGGCGTGTCGCCGTGGTGCGAAAGGCCCCACTCGCTGTAGTCGAGATCCGGCTCAGCCGAGGCACGCTGCACAGCCGCGATGTACTCCGGCGCGTGGATGCGCTCGATCTCGGCCGGCGTCGCTTCACGCGGCACCAGAAGCCTCGCGCCCTCGCGCCCGAACGCTCCGAGATCGCGCAGCGTCTCGTACACGCCGATGAGGCGACGGGGCTTTAGCGGATGGTCGACGCGGTAGACGTGCGACGCGAGGCGCGGGTCCCAGGCGAAACCGGCGGCAGGGCTCAGCGGTCGAGGATCTCCAGGAGCTCTCGCCACTCGCCGACGCTCATGCCGGAGTCGGCCTGCTCCACCTTCTCGCCGCGGATCATCCGCTGCACGACGGCGAGGCCCTTCGCGGAGAGCTCGGCCGCGCCCATCCGGTAGTCCATGAACGCCTCGTACGCGAGGGGCACCCACGCCTTCACGATCTCGAGCATGGCGTCCGCGTACACGCGGATCTCGTACTGCGCATGCGGGTCGGCACGAAGGCTGAGGTAGTGGAAGAGGTTGTGGAGGTCGATCTTCCAGTACATCTGGGTGTAGAGGTTCACCGGCAGGTCCATGCGCGCGAGCCCGCGCGCGAGGCCGAAGCCTCCGGGCTCGCCGTTCTCGGCCGGCGCATCGTCGAGGAGCTGCTCGTAGTGCCCGTACGCGCGCGCCGCGTCCTCCTTCAGCATCTCGAGAACACGCATGGCCTGCTCGTGCTCGAGCGCCTCGCCGCGGCCCTGACGGTTCGCGGTCGATTGCTTCGCGAGATCCTCCGGCCGCGGGATATAGAACTCGCGGTCGAGGATCGAATATCTTCCCGAAATCTCGTTGACGTTCGCCGATCTGTGCCTGATATGTTGCCGCGCGACGAAGATCGGCATCTTCATATGGAGCTTCAGCTCGCACATCTCGAACGGCGTCGTGTGGCGGTGGCGCATGAGGTATTTGATGAGCCCGGCGTCGTCCCGCTTGCGCTTCGTACCGGCGCCGTAGGAGACGCGCGCCGCCTGCACGATCGCGCCGTCATCGCCCATGTAGTCGACGACCCGAACGAACCCGTGGTCGAGGACGGGGAGGGGCAGGTAGAGGAGCTCCTCGATGCCCGGAGCCGTCGCGCGGCGGGTGGCGTGAGATTGCTCCCGGAGTGCGTCGATCTCGGCGCGCTGCTCAGAGGTGAGGCCGGACTCGACCGCCCGCGCCAGGTCACTCACTACCACGGCGCCGAGTCTAGGTGCGACCCAGACCGGGAGCGCCGCGCGCTACCGCGGCGTCGTGCCGATGAGCGCGAGGCAACCGCTGCGGAAGGCGACGCGCTCGACCGTGAGCGGGAACTCCTCGGCGAACTGCTCGAGCGACGACTCGATCGCGCGCGCGATCGGGTCCTTCAGCGCGCCCGGCACGGGGCCGAGGTCGAGGCTGCGGATCCGCATGATGAGCTTCCCGCCGCTCGCGCCGGCGATGACGTCGGCCTTGGCCGGGACCGTGAGCGGCCCGACCTGCGCCGTGGCGCTCAGGTGGAGACCGGAGGTACTGACCGTCAGGGAGAGGCCGGATACGTTGACGCCACCGGTCGTGTTCGCGTCCGCGGCGGCCTGGGCTGCGATCGTGGTGAGTTCGGCCTGGGTGACGACGATCGCGGCGGGCTGACCCTTGTTCGTCCGCGCGAAGGCCTCGAGCGCGGCGCCGCGCTCCTCGACCTTCCCGGACGCGAACACGGTGCCGCGGGCCTCGGCGCCGCAGACGCTCGTCACCACTTCGGCCGGCGTGAACTGGCCGGCAGCGAGGGCGCCGTTCGCGCCCGCCGTCACCGCGAGGGTGGTCCGCACGAGATCGCCGGCATTCAGCGCACGCGCGAAGGTCACGCCGAAGTCACGGGTCGTCGCGCGGAAGCCCTGCACGGTGATCGAGGCCTCGGGCGCGGAGGCCCCCGCGGTCGCTGCGAAGCTGTAGACACCGGTCACGACGTCGCCGACGGTCACGGCACCGCCCTGCACATCGCAGCGCGGGATCTGGCGGACCGTGGTGTTGCCGCTCGAGCCGCAGGCGCGGCCGTGGGGGTCGATGACGAGGTAGCCGACGCCGGCGGTGCCCTGGATCTGCAGGCGCGGGGTCGGCGGCTGCGGCAGCACGGGCGGCGCCTGGCCGCCCCGAGGCACGCTCACCTGGTTGCCCGCCGTGACGCTCGTCTCGCCGCCCGCTTCCGCGCGCACGAGCACCTCGCCCTCGGTGGTCCTGATCGTGGTCACTGGCTGGCCGTTCACGATCTCGATCACCGTCTCGAAGGCGGTGCCGCGCACGACCGCCGTCAGGCTCGGCGTCTTCAGCTCGAAGCGCGAGTCCGGGGTCCGGAGCTTCACGACGGAGGCCCAGGTGCGCCCGCTGAGCTGCTCGATCGTCACCTGGAGCCCGTCGCCCGAGGTCCGCGCGAGGCTGACCACCCTCACCTCCGAACCAGGCTCGACCGAGAGCGTGGAACCGTCGAAGAAGCTGAGGACCGCACGTCCCTCCTGATTGGCGCGGACGACATCGCCGCTCGCGAGCAGGTCACCGTCGATCGCCGGAGCGAACGCAGTGCTGCCGCGCTGGGAGTCGACATCCCCACGAAGCACCGCGAGGATCGCCGAGTTGACAGCCGAAAGTGCCTCACCACCCCGCGGGAAATAGAGAAAGCCCGCGACGGCGATGATGAGGACCAAGAGGACGACGAAGAACCGTTTCACTTCCCTGCCCGACGGGCAGGCTAGCAGAGCACTCCCGACGAGTCAGTCGCCAGCCCGTGTCTTCTCCCAGTCAGAGCGCAGCACCTCGCAGAGCCAGAGGTCGTGCCAGCGGCCCTCGCGGTAGACGTGCTCGCGATGCCTGCCGATCTCGTGATAGCCGGCCTTCACGAGCGCGCGTTTGCTCGGTCCGTTGTCGTCGAGCGCTGACGACATGAGCTTGTGGAGATTCAACCAGCGGAACGCGTACTCGGTGCGCAGCGCCATGGTCTCGCTGCCGTAGCCCTTCCGCCACGCGGCCTTGTCGCCGATGTTGGTGCCGGTGAGCGCATGCGAGTTCTGCCAGTCGATCTCGTGGATGCCGGTGATGCCAATGGCGCGGCCGTCCGCTTCGATGGTCCAGACGACGTCGGCCTTCGACTCCCCCATCTTCTTGAAGAACTCCTCCTCCTGAAAAGGGGCCATGGCCGTCCGCAGGCCGAGATAGCGCGTCACCTCCAGGTCGGCGAGCCACTCGACGAAGCGCGGCGGATCGCTGTCGTCCGGCGGGCGGAGCGTGACGCTGGAGCCTCGGAGTACGGGACCGAGCATGGAGCGGCAGGATAGGGCCATGCGGCTCACCTTCCTCGGCGCCGCCGGCACGGTGACGGGCTCCCAGTTCCTCGTCGAGACGGAGGGAGCGCGCGTCCTCGTCGATTGCGGGATGTTCCAGGGCAGCCCGCACGAGGTCCTGCGCAATCGTGAGCCGCTCGCATACGACCCGCGCACGATCGACGCGATCCTGCTCACCCACGCGCATCTCGACCACTGCGGCCTGCTCCCGCTCGTCGTCGCGAAAGGCTTCGCTGGGCCGATCTTCTGCACGCCGGCGACGGCGGAGCTCGCCGAGCTCGTCCTCCTCGACTCCGGGAAGCTGCAGGAGGAGTTCGCCGACCGCCGGCGCGGACCGCGCCGCGCCGCTTCCAGACAGCCGGCTCCGAACGAGGTCGTCACGCGGCTCGAGTCGCCGTTGTACGGGGAGGCCGAAGCGCGCGCGGCGGTCCTGCTCTTTCGCGCTGTGCGCTACGGCGAGGAGCTCGAGGTCGCTCGCGGGGTCCGCGCCACATTCCTCGATGCCGGCCACATCCTCGGCTCGGCGATCGTGCGCGTGTTCGCCGAGGCTCGAACGGTCGTGTTCTCGGGTGACCTCGGCCGCCCCGACACGCCGATCATTCGCGACCCCACGCCGGTCGCGGACGCGGACTATGTGGTCGTCGAGGCCACGTACGGTGGTCGGGAGCACGAGCCTCAGGAGGAGGCCGTGCGCGCGCTCGGCGAGGCCGTCCGCATCGCGAGCGAGGCCAAGGGAGTCCTGCTCATCCCCGCCTTTGCGATCGGTCGCACGCAGGAGGTGGTCTGGGAGCTGAACGCGCTGCTCGACCGGGGCGAGATCCCGCGGATCCCGCTATATCTCGATTCGCCAATGGCCTCGAAGGCCAGCGCGATCTACCACCGCTATCCCGAGGCGTACGACGAGGAGACGACCGCCGCGCTCAAGGGCCGTGAGCAGCCGCTCGACTACCCGGAGGCCCGGACGACGAAGGACGCGGGCGCGTCACGCGCCATCGCGAAGGCGCCGCGGCCGCACATGATCGTGGCCTCGAACGGGATGCTGACAGGGGGTCGCGTGCTGCACCACCTTCGCGAGCTCATCGACGACGAGCGTGCGGTGCTCCTGTTCGTCGGTTACCAGGGCGAGGGAACTCTCGGGAACGCGCTCCAGAACGGGGCGAGGCAGGCGTTCATCGACGGACGCGCGTATCCGGTGCGCTGCAGGATCCGCTCGATCAGCGGATTCTCGGCACACGCGGACGAGAGCGAGCTGCTCGACTGGCTCCGCGGGTTCACTCGCGGCGACCGGCGGCCGAAGAAGGTCTTCGTCGTGCACGCGGATCCGGAGGCCAGCAAGGCGATCGTGCCGCGGATCAGGGAGCTCGGGCTCGAGCCTCACGCGCCCCAGAGGCATGAAACGGTCGTGCTGGACTAGGCGGACCGTCGCAGCGCCGCCTCGAGCAGGACGTCATCACCCCGTCGATCGCCAACGTCAAGCTTCGCGCGGATGCGGGTGAGGTGGACGCGCAAGGTGTTCGGGCTCACGCCCAGGCGCTTCGCGAGCACTTCGCGCTGGACGTGCGGCCCGGCGGCGCGCATCTGCTCGAGCTCCCGAAGGATCGCGAGCTCGCGCCAGGTGAGCCCGAGCGTCCGGAGATGAAAGGTCACTTCGTCGAGCGCCGAGGCGCCGACGGGGATCGACGCATCGGACTCCGCGCGGCGCCCCGCCGCTTCACCCGCTGCTCGCAGCGCGCGCGCCGTCTCAGGGGCGACTCCGGCACGCTCGGCGACGCGACCGGCCCACACGCCGACCTCGGGCAGGTAATAGGCGAATCCGCGCGCGCCCCGCGACTCCATCTCCCGCACCAGCTGTGTCGCGCGCGCCGCGCCCGCACCACGGACGAGCTTCTCGCGCCAGAACGCCGCGTGCAGCGCCGCACCGAGTGCCCGAGGATCTCGCCCACGTCGCTCTCCTGCGCGGCG
>JBKJTV010000294.1:0-4890 GCA_046589985.1 Candidatus Limnocylindria bacterium
GCTGTCGTCGAAGGCTGGCACGGCGTGCCGATGGCGCGTCCGCTCGCGCGACTGCGCGAAACGACCGAAGCGGTGCGCGCGGTCGTGCGACGGGAGCGGCGCGGTTTCGAGGGCGAGATCGTACGGATCGCTCCGGCGTTCCGCCTCAGCTTCCGGGCGCCGCGCGAGCGCATCCCGATCTGGCATGCCTGCCTCACGCCGGGGGCGATCCGGCAGTGCGGCGAGATCGCCGACGGCTGGCTGCCCTCACTGCTCGGCCCGGCGGAGCTCGCGAGCGATCTCGCGCATGCCCTCGAGGGCCTCCGTCGCGCGGGACGGGAGCGCGACTCGTTCACGGTCGCGCCGCTCATCCCGGCGATCGTCTCCGACGACCTCCCAGCGGCGCGTGCCGCGCTCAAGCGCCACATCGCGTTCTACGTCGGTGGGATGGGCAACTTCTACCGCGACGTCGTCGCGCGCCACGGCGGCGTCGAGACGGCCGACCGCGTCGCCTCAGAGTGGGCGGCGGGGCGACGCGACGCCGCGGCGGCGGCGGTGCCGGACGCGCTCGTCGATGCCCAAGCACTGGTCGGTACGGCGGAACAGTGCGCCGCGAAGCTGGCCGAGTACCGCGCGGCCGGTGCGGACCTTCCCATCGCGTATCTGCCCGCCGGGACCGACGTCGTCTCCGCGGAGGCGACGATCCGCGCGCTCGGGCGCCTCTAGCGGGCGACGAGCTCCCGCAGCCGGTCGACGACGCCTGGCGAGTGCGGGCGCACCGGCGCGGTCCAATCCACGACCGCCGCGCCCCAGGTCATGCCGCCACCGAACGCGGCGAAGACGAGCGTGTCACCCGGACGCACGCGACCTTCATCGACGGCCTCGCAGAGAGCGATCGGGATGGAAGCGGCCGAGGTGTTCCCGTACTTGTGGACGTTGATGAAGACCTTCGACGCGTCAAGCCCGAGCTTCCGGGCCACGGCGTCGATGATGCGCGCGTTCGCCTGGTGCGGGATGAGCAGATCGACGTCCTCGAGACCGAGACCTGCCTGCGCGAGCGCTTCGGTCGCCGCGCTCGCCATGCTCGGCACCGCATTCTTGAAGACCTCGTTCCCGCGCATGCGGATGTAGTGCAGGCCTTTGCGCAGGCTGTCGGGTGACGGCGGGAACTTCGAGCCACCGCCGAGGACGGTGAGGAGGTCACTCTTGCTCCCGTCACCGCGCAGGACCGTGCTGCGGATGCCGATCCCGTCGCTCGACGCCTCGACAACGACCGCGCCCGCGCCGTCGCCGAAGAGCACGCACGTCGCGCGGTCGGTCCAGTCCACGTAGCGCGAGATCGTCTCGGCGCCGACGAGGAGCACGCGCCGCGCCGTCCCGACTGCGATGAGCCCGCGCGCGACTGCGAGGCCGTAGATGAAGCCGGCGCAGGCCGCACCGAGGTCGAAGACCGCCGCGCGCGTCGCGCCGAGCTGGTCCTGGACGAGCGCGGCCGCTGTCGGCAGGAGGTGGTCAGGCGTCGTGGTGGCGACGATGACGGCGTCGAGGTCTCGGCCGGCGAGGCCAGCGCGCTCGAGCGCCTGACGTGACGCCTTCGTCGCCATGCTCACCGTCGCCTCGTCGTCGCCGACGATGCGCCGCTCGCGGATGCCCGTCCGCTCGACGATCCACGCGTCGGTGGTCCCGACCATCCTCTCGAGGTCGGCGTTCGTGAGCACCTTCGGCGGGACGTAGAAGCCCCAGCCGGTGATCACGGCGTTCGGTCCCTGCATCAGGGCGCGAGTATGCGCGCGGCGCTCAGCGGGAAGCCGCGGCTGACCGCTCCTCATCGGCGAGCTGCCGCCGCAGGACCTTGCCGATGAGCGACTTCGGCAGCTCGGCTCGGAAGGCGATCGCGACCGGCACCTTGAACGGCGCGAGCGAGAGCCGGCAGTGCGCGATGAGCTCGTCGGCCGTCGCTGCCGCGCCGGGTCGCAGCACGACGAACGCCTTCACGACCTCGCCCTTCTCGGGATGCGGGATGCCGATGGCCGCGGCCTCGAGCACCGCGGGATGGGCGAACAGCACCTCATCGACCTCACGCGGGTAGACGTTGTAACCCGAGACGAGGATGAGCTCCTTCTTACGATCGACGATGTAGAAGTACCCCTCGTCGTCCATCCGCGCGATGTCACCGGTGTACAGCCAGCCGCCGCGCAGGACCAGGGCGGTCTCGTCGGGCTTGCGGTAGTACCCGTCCATGAGGTTCGGCCCGCGCACGAGGAGCTCACCGATCTCGCCGGGCGAGAGATCGCGCGTGCCGGTCTCGAGATCGACGATCCGCGCATCCACGTCCGAATAGGGCAGGCCGATGGAGCCGATCTTCCGCTTGCCCAGGCGGGGGTTGCTGTGCGTCACCGGCGCGGCCTCGGTGAGCCCGTAGCCCTCGATGACCTTCCCGCCGGTGAGCCGCTCGAAGCGCTCCTGCACCTCGAGCGGCAGCGGCGCGGAGCCGGAGACGAAGGCATCGATGGAGCGCAGATCGTACTTCGCGAGATCCGGCGCCGCGCTGATCGCCACGTAGATCCGCGGCGCGCCCGCGAACGTCTTGGGCCGGTGCTTCTCGATCGCGAGAAGGATGTGGCGGAGATCGAAGCGCGGGATGAGCACGAGCGTGCCGGCGCACGCGATGCCGAGGTTCATCACGACGGTCAGGCCGTAGACGTGGAAGAACGGCATGATCGCGAGGCCGACCTCGCGCTCCTCAGGCCGGTGCCAGGCCCGGCACTGCATGACGTTCGCGATGAGTGCGCGGTGCGAGAGCATCGCGCCCTTCGGCGTGCCGGTCGTGCCGCCGGTGTACTGAAGCACCGCGAGATCCGCGGGCACGACCGCGACTGGGCGCGGCCGCTCGCCGCGCCGCAGCAGCTCGGTGAACCGGACGGCGCGCTCGTCGCCGCGCAGGTCGACGCGGTGGCCCTCCTTCCGCTCGCGAACGAGCGTGAACAGCCAGCGGAGGAGCGGAGGGAAATGCTCCTTGATGTTCGTGACGACGAGCCGCTTCACCGCGGTGCCCGCAAGCGCCTCGCGCGCGACGGGATACAGGCGGGAGAGGACGACCAGCGTCTCGGCGCCCGAGTTTGCGAGCTGACCATGCAGCTCAGGCGCCGTGTAGAGCGGGTTCACCGGCACGACGACCGCACCCGCGCGGAGCGCGCCATAGAACGCGATGACGAACTGCGGGCAGTTCGGGAGCATGATCGCGACGCGGTCGCCCTTCGCCACGCCGAGCGACTGGAGCCCGGCCGCGAAGCGGTCGGCGAGGCGTGAGAGCTCGGCATAGGTGAGCTTCGCGTCGAGGAGCCGGCTGCCGAGAACGCCGCCGAAGATCGTCGCGACCGCGTCCGGGTGGCGGCGCGCGGTGTCGTCGAGCAGGAAGTGGAGAGGGACGGACGGGTAGTCGAGCGTCGCCGGGACACCCTCATCGTACGATCGCAGCCAGACCTTTTCGGTCTCGTGGATCACGCTCATCGCGTTTCTCCCGCCAGCCAACTGACCGTCTTGCTACCCTACATCGTATGCCCCGGGCGATGATCCTCGGTGGCTCGCGCACGCCGTTCGTGAGGGCAGGGACCGCGTACGCCGAGCTGGATGTGCTCGATCTCGCCCGCGCCGCTACGGTCGAAGCGCTCGCGCGATGCGAGGTCTCCGCCGAGGACGTGGACGAGGTCGTCTACGGCAACGTCTCGCGGCCGGTGTCGTATCACAACCTCGCGCGCGAGATCGTGCTCGCGCTCTCGCTGCCGGCGCGGATCCCGGCCTTCACGGTCGGCATGGCCTGCGCGTCCGCCTGCGTTGCGATCACGACCGCCGCGGACCACATCGCCGTCGGCAGCGCGAACCTCGTGGTCGCGGGCGGCAGCGAGTCCCTCAGCAACGTGCCGATGATGGTCAGCGCGAAGCTCGCGCGTGCGCTCGTCGCGGCGTCTGGCGCGAAGAGCGCCGGCGCGAAGCTGCGCAGCTTCGCGGACGTACGTCTGCGCGACCTCGTGCCGGTCGCTCCTGGGATCCGCGAGACCTCGACCGGGCTCACGATGGGCGACTCAGCCGAGCAGATGGCGGCGATCAACGGCATCCCGCGCGAGGAGCAGGACCGCTGGGCGCTCCGCAGCCATCGCCTCGCGGCGGCGGCCTGGCAGGACGGGCGCCTCGGGTACGAGGTGTCGCCTGTCTATGCCAACGGGCACGCGGTCACCGCGGACGGCCAGATCCGGCGGGACACGACGATCGAGAAGCTCGCGGCGCTCCGGCCCGTCTTCGATCGTGCCCACGGGACGGTCACCGCCGGCAACGCGAGCCCGCTCACGGACGGCGCAGCGACGGTCGTGATCGCCTCGGCCGATCGCGCGCGGGAGCTCGGTCGCAAGCCGCTCGCGACGGTGCGCGCGTACGCGTACGCCGCGGTTGATCCCGGCGATCAGCTGCTCATCGCGCCTGCGTACGCGATCCCCGTCGCGCTGGAGCGGGCCGGGCTGACCCTGTCTGATATCGGCGTGTTCGAGATGCACGAGGCCTTTGCCGCGCAGGTGCTCTCGACTCTGCGAGTGCTCGAGCGCACCGGCGTCGGCACCGTTCCCGAGGATCGGCTCAACGTCGCCGGTGGGTCGATCGCGCTCGGGCATCCGTTCGGCGCGACCGGTGCGCGCGTCGTCCTGACGCTCGCGCACGAGATGCGACGTCGGGGCGAGCGCTTCGGCCTCGCGACCGTCTGCGCCGCCGGCGGGAACGGTTGCGCGATCGTGCTCGAGAACGAGGCGGCATGATCGAGACCGCGCTGACGTCTGCCGAGCCGATCGTCCGGTCGAGCGTGACCTTCACAGGCCCCGACGCGGAGGGTGTCGGGCGCATCGTCATCGATCGGCCTGACGACCG
>JBKJTV010000241.1:0-4770 GCA_046589985.1 Candidatus Limnocylindria bacterium
CGCTCGAGCTCGCCTTCGCCGCCGCTGTCATCGCCGTCGCCGTCGGCATCCCGCTCGGTGTCGTCTCGGCGCTGCATCCGCGGTCGCGGCTCGACCTCGCGGTCCGCGTCGGCGGACTGATCGGGCTCTCGCTGCCGAACTTCTGGCTCGGCACGCTGCTGATCGTGTTGTTCTCGCTGTACCTGCGCTGGATGCCGAATACAGGAGGCTACGTCGATCTCGCGCAGGACCCTCTCGCCAACCTCCAGTTCCTGATCTTCCCGGCGGCCACGCTCGGTCTGGCACTCGCCGCGGCGACCATGCGCATGACGCGATCCGCCATGCTCGATGTCCTCGGCGCCGACTACGTCCGAACGGCCCGCGCGAAAGGCTTGGCGCCGAACGTCGTCCTCCGTCGGCATGCCCTGAAGAACGCGCTCATCGTCGTCGTCACGCTGCTTGGTATCCAGGCCGGGCAGCTGCTCGGAGGTGCCGTCGTCGTCGAAGAGATCTTCTCGGTGCCGGGCGTCGGCCGCATGCTGCTGAACGCCATCCTGCAGCGGGACTACGCGCTGGTGCAGGGAACGGTGCTCGTCATCGCGCTGCTCTTCGTCGCGCTGAACATCGTCGTCGATTTGCTCTACGGCTATCTCGATCCGCGGATCCGCCTTGCGTAGCCTCGTCTCAGCTGCTCGCCGCGAGCCGGTCGCCCTGCTCGGATCCGCCATGGTCGGCAGCCTCGCCCTCGTGGCCCTGATCGTGGGTGTTCTCCCGCTGCGCGACCCCCTCGAGCTATCCGCACAGCGGCTTGCCGCACCGAGCCTCGAGCTCCCGTTCGGCACAGACGCCCTCGGCCGCGACCTGCTAAGCCGCATCCTTCACGGTGCGCAGCTGTCGATGCGGGTGGCGGTGCTTTCCGTCGCCGCCGCCGCGCTCGTCGGCGGGGCCATCGGCCTCGTGTCCGGCTACGTCGGAGGAATGCTCGACCTCGCGATCGGCCGCGTGATGGACGTGTTCTTCGCGTTCCCGGCGATCCTGCTCGCCCTCGGCATCGTGGCGGCCCTCGGGCCCGACCCCCGGAACGTGATCATCGCCATCGCCGTCGTCTACACGCCGATCTTTTCGCGCGTCGTGCGCGCGCCAGTGCTGGTCCTCAAGGCACGGGAGTTCGTGGAGGCGGCACGCGCGGTCGGCGCGACCCCGAGCCGCATCGTGCTGCGCCACATCCTGCCGAACCTCTCGTCGACGCTTATCGTGCAGATCAGCCTCGCGCTGTCCTGGGCAGTGCTGACGGAGGGCGCGCTCTCCTTCCTCGGGCTCTCCGCTCAGCCTCCCGCGCCGTCGTGGGGGGTCATGCTGAACGAGGGGCGCCAGCATCTCGAGTTTGCGACGCACCTCGCGCTGTTCCCCGGCTTCGCCATCATGTTCGCGGTGCTCGGCTTCAACCTCCTCGGCGACGGCCTGCGCGACGCCCTGGACCCGCAGCGTTGATGAGGATCGCGCGCGCAACTGCAAGTGACCTTGCACCGCTCGTCCGCCTCGTGTCCGGGTCGGTCCTCCTGCGTCGCTACCGCGTGACGCCGGCCGGTGCTCGTGCGAGCCTCCGCGAGGCGCTGCGTGGAGGTGACGCGCTGCTCGTGGCGGTCGATGGCGACGAGATCGTCGGCCTGGCCTGGCTCATCGCGACCCGCGCCCTCGACCGCAGCGCGTACCTGCGCCTCCTGATCGTCGCGGACGGCGCCCGGTCGCGGGGCACCGGGGCAGCTCTCCTTGAACGCGCGGAGCGCGCCGCTCGCGCCGCCCGGTGCCGCCACCTCGCGCTGCTCGTCACGAGGTCGAATCGGCGTGCACGCGCCTTCTACGAGCGCCACGGGTACGTGCACGTCGGGGACCTGCCGGGGTTCGTGCGTCCGCGCATCGCGGAGGCGCTGTACGTGAAGAGCTTGCCCTAAGCCTCAGGCTTTCTGGCGCTTGTCCATCGCCAGCCTCGCGACCTTCACGGCGATGCTGCCGCCTGGCACGAGCAGTCCCACGGTGTCGGCTCCGATATCGAACAAGGCGTCGCGGGTGACCACGCGCTGGACCTTTGACAAGAGCGCCTGACCCTGGCGCATCTGCCCGGTGAGCGCGTCGATCTCGACCACGCCACGCTTGTCCTTTGGCTTCCAATGGAATTCGAAAGCCCACCACGGACGGTAGTACAGGTCGATGTGCTCGAGCGTCATCGACTCCTCCGTGATCGCGTCGGCCTGGACGGGCTTCAGCATCGAGGCGAGGAGCTGACGCACGAGGGACGAGGCGTGGTGCGTCGGCGGCACAACGACGGTATTGCTCTCGGCAGCGCTCGTGAGGTCTGTCACTTCCCGTTTCGGTCCGCCGATGATCGTCGTCGCATCCGTCACAGGCGCGCCGCCCACGCCATCGATGTACATCTCCTCGCGCACCTCCTCACGGCAGTGCTCGATCGTCGGAAGCACGAACGCGGGCCGGCCGGCGACGGCCTTCAGGGGGTAGTTCTCGCCGTGGACGGTCACCTCGCGGACCTCCGCGCCACTGGCCGGCACGGTGTAGTCGTGCGCGCGCTCGTACACGTACAGCGCCTGGCCGCCGACATGCCAGAAGGGCTCCAGCCGATGCTGGCTGTTGACGAAGTCGATGTCGTCCGCCTTTGGGCGCTGGAGCAGGTTTCCGAGCCCGCTGCCAAAGGCGCCGGTCCGGCGATCCATGGCGCGCTGCCGGATGTCGTCTGCCGCAAGCCGGTCCTCGAGGATGAAGATGTGCTGGTCCGCGAGCGCGATATCCATGCGGTCGTTCACCCCGCCCGTTCCTCAGGCGGCCCGCGTCTCGTCCAGCGCCGCTCGGGACGCCATCATGGCGCAGTCAGGCAGCCGGTGGTCGGCGCAGCCCGAACGACGGGCTACCGCTTCGGTCGGACGACCGTGAAGGTCCCTGTCGCGGCGACGTTCATGATGCCGCCGATCGCGGCCGTACGGTCGATGGTCTTCGTTCCACCGACGGCGGGAAGGTCGAACTCGCCCAGCGCTTCGCCGTAGCGGTCGGCAAGGCCTTCGGCGCCGACCGGGTAGCTGCCCTTCGCGCCGGTCGGCAGCGTGCAGGTCATCATGACCATCTCGCCGGCCGTGGCTGGCGTATACAGCCGGAGCCGGAGCAAGGAACCTGGGCCGGTCCCGACGAGGGTCCCGCTCGCCGTGAGCTTGATGGTCTGCGCGATCTGCCCGACGCAGATGCCCGCCCCGGCGGTGACCTCTCCGCTGAGGGTCATCGTGCCGGCTCCGGTCAGCGCGCCGTCCTTTGACGCCGTGATCTTCAGGTCCTTGATCGAGGCGCTCAGCGTGTTCACGCTGTTCCCCTGGAAGTTCTCGCTCGACGTTCCGACCGAGCTGATCGTCCAGCCGCCACCCACGGTGAAGCTCACGCCCACCTGACCGATCCCCCGGTTCGACACGGACTCGAAGGTCACACCGCCGACGTCTCCGGGCTCGGACCCGGCCGTGAAGCGGAACTTCGCAGGCGCCTTCACCTTTGACCCCGCCGGGTCGATGGACTTCACGCCACTCGTGAGCTTGGCCTCGACGGGCTTGTCGAGCTCGTTCCCCTCGATCTTGTGTTTCACCTTCGCCGTGACGTCCGTCTTGGACTCGCTGTCCACTTCGCCGCCCTTGGGGTCGACGAGCACCTCGATGCACATCCCTGAGCGCCAGGCCTTCTCGAAGGCCGGGGCGGCGGTGGTGGCCGCGATCCGGAGCATGATCTCGGCTCCATGCCCGCTCGGGCTGATGTCGACGCCGGAAAGCTTGGCATTCTCGTCGACCTTGAACCGGATCTCACCGCCAAAGCCTTCGCTGACACCGGTCCCGGTCTTCGTGCCGCTGGCGTTGAAGTAGTCCTCTTTGCCGGTGAAGGCCATTCGTGCCCGCGCGGTGCCGGAGGCATCGGGACAACCGTCGCCATCCGCGTGGCCTTTCGCCTCGGTGGAGATCTTGTAGAGGATCGCGCCGGTCGCGGCATCGCGGACCTCGCCCTCCACCTTCATCGTGATGTCGAGGCTCACCTTGCTCCCGCTCGCCGTCACGGTCGCAGTGGTGGTCGTCGTGATGGTCCCCTTGTTGCCGGAGACGGTGACCTCGTCGGTCGTGGGGTCGAGCGTACCGGTCTTGGAGCCGGCATCCACCTGACCGAGCAGCTCGCTGAATAGGACCGTCGTCATGAGGTACGTGCCATAGACCGGAGCACCGGGTGGGGGCAGACCAGAGAGCGGCGCAGCCAGACGTCCCCCGGCCCCAGGTGGCCTGCTGAGAGCAGTCAGCCTGCGCGGCAGCTGCGCGAGCAGGAACGACGCGGTCTGGTCCATCAAGCCGGCGAGCTCGATCGCGCCCGGTCCGAGCTTGGCGAGTTCGGCCTTCTCGCGGCCTTCCCTGCGCAGCTTCGTCTCGGCCTCGCGGAAGGCCGCCACGTGGTCGCCCGCTGGGAGCGGGAAGGTGAGCGACGATCCCGCGGTCGCCGCACCTTGATCGGTCGGGGCGCTACAGGCACCGACGACCAGGCCAAGGACGACGATCAGCGCCGAGAGCGCGCGCCAGGAGGGTCTCGTCGCGTCCGTCATTCCGCGAGCCTAACGAACGACTGTCCAGTCCGGGCCGGGTGGGCCGGAGCGGATCGATGCGGACGACCGTCGGCGAGAAGGTGTCATCGCGCACTTCGACCGTCGTTGTGCTCTGCGCTCGCGCGAAGATCGGCGCCGCGAGCGAGAGAACGAGGACGAAAGCGAGG
>JBKJTV010000249.1:0-3003 GCA_046589985.1 Candidatus Limnocylindria bacterium
GATGGAAGCGATCGTCAGGCTACACGTATCGCCGAGGGTAGCGCGCGCGTTCGCACACACTGGGGCGGTCACAGAAGTGGCTACCCCGATCGATCCCGATGCCGCCGTTGCCGAGCCCGCGAGGGCATGAGCTGGTCCAACCCATTTGCCAGGCCGGGACAGTTCAGGCGCGGGAACCTGCATTGTCATTCGACCAACTCGGACGGGCTGCTCTCTCCTGAGGCTGTCTGTGAGGTCTACGCGAAGGCCGGCTACGACTTCCTGTGCATCTCCGACCACTTCCTCGACCGGTTCGGGTATCCGATGACCGACGCGAAACCATTCGAACGCGATGGGTTCGTGACCCTTCGCGGCGCCGAGCTGCATGCCGGTCACGTCGAGTCCGGCGAGCACTGGCACATGCTCGG
This sequence comes from Candidatus Limnocylindria bacterium, assembly GCA_046589985.1. Lineage (GTDB taxonomy): Bacteria > Chloroflexota > Limnocylindria > P2-11E > P2-11E > JACDAF01. The sequence continues at coordinate 408 of JBKJTV010000249.1, forward strand.
CATCGGGCTGCCTGCCGACTTCGCGCACCCGGCGCCGGACGAAACGGGACCGGCCATGGCGAAGCGTGCGCTTGATGCCGGCGCTTTCGTGGTCGCCAGCCATCCCGCCTGGTACAACCTCGGCGAGGACGAGGTCCGGTCGCTCGGGCCGATCCACGCGATCGAGGCGTGGAACGCGACGACCGCTGGCCTGAACGACCGCGCCGACAGCTGGCACGTCTTCGACCGGCTCTTGCTGGGTGGCGGTCGCTACACCGCTTGCGCCACCGACGACGCGCACTTCACGGATCGTGACGATGCGCTCGCCGGTTGGGTGTGGGTGAAGACCCAGGAGCGAACCGCTGCTCAAATCGTCGAGGCCCTGAAGGCGGGGGCCTACTACTCGAGCACCGGGCCCGAGATCCAGGACATCTCGATGGATGGCTCCGGACGGCTCGTTGTCCGCTGCTCGCCCGCGGCGTGGATCTTTGCCCGAGGGAACGGCTCGGCCGTCGTCGAGGCGAAGGGTGCGAATCTCACCGGCGCCGTACTCGATACGTCCGGTCTGGGTGCGCCCTGGTGCCGAGTGACCGTGATGGATCGCGAAGGGCGGCGTGCGTGGTCGAATCCGATCGAACGGCTGACCTAGCTGGCGGACTGGGCGGAGCCGAACCGCTGCGGAACGCAGCCTGGTCGATCCTTCCTCCCCAGCAAGATCATGTTCCCCGCTGTCGGTCGAAGGCAGGAGCAGGCGAACGGCCTGTAGGGTCTGGCCGCGCCCGGGGGCGCCTGGCGCGCCAGTTGTGCGGAGACGCGTGCGCCATCATGGCGGGCGTGCAGCGGAATCTCCCCTCCGGCACCGTCACATTCCTCTTCACCGACGTCGAGGGCTCGACAAGGCAGTTGCACGAGCTGGGCGCTGAAGAGTACGCGAAGGCGCTCATGGAACATCGCCGCATCCTGCGCGCGTCGTTCAGAGCACACGGCGGCGTCGAGGTCGACACGCAGGGCGACGCCTTTTTCGTCGCCTTCCCCACCGCGCCGGGCGCACTTCGAACGGCCGCGGCGGCGCAGCAAGAGCTGGCCCACGGTCCCATCCGCGTGCGTATGGGCATCCACACGGGGACGCCACATCTGACGGCAGAGGGCTATGTCGGAGAGGACGTGCACCGTGCAGCCCGCATTGCCGCCTGCGGTCACGGCGGGCAGGTGCTCGTCTCGTCCTCTACGGCCGCACTTGTCGGCACGCAGGAGCTGCGCGACCTTAGGGAACACCGCCTCAAGGACCTCTCCGCGCCTGAGCGCATCTATCAGCTCGGCACCGATGACTTCCCGCCGCTTCGGACGCTTCATCAGACCAATCTGCCGATCCCATCCACGCTGTTCCTCGGACGCGAGGAGGAGCTGCGCGAGGTCCGTGAGCTGCTGTCGCATGGTCGGGTCCGCCTGCTCACGCTGACGGGGCCGGGCGGGACGGGCAAGACGCGCCTCGCGCTACAAGTTGCCGCCGAGCTTGCGGGGCGCTACCCGCACGGCATCTGGTGGGTGCCGCTCGCCCAGCTGCGTGACCCCCGCCTCGTTCTGGAGACGGCCCGCCAAAAGCTCGGTGCCACAGACGATCTGGCCCGGCATATCGGCGGACGATCGATGCTGCTGCTCTTCGACAACTTCGAGCAAGTCGTCGAGGCGGCGGACGACATAGCGGCGCTGCTCAACGTCTGCCCGAACCTCGATCTACTGGTGACGAGTCGCGAGTCGCTCCACGTCACCGGCGAACAGGAGTACCCAGTGCCGCCCCTCGTCCACGCGGAGGGCATCGCCTTCTTCGTGGCCAGAGCGAGGGCCGTGAGGCCCGACTTCCGATCTGATGACGCCGTCTCCGAGATCTGCCGGCGCCTCGACGACCTGCCGCTCGCGCTCGAACTTGCCGCCCCGCGCGTGACGGCGCTCTCGTCAGGGCAGCTACTCGAGCGGCTGAAGCAACGCCTGCCGCTGCTGACCGGCGGCGCTAGAGACCTGCCGGAGCGCCAGCGGACCCTGCGCGCGACGATCGAGTGGAGCTACGAGCTGCTGCCGCCCGGAGAGCAGCGGCTCTTCGCACGGCTCGCGGTCTTCGCCGGCGGCTGCACGCTTGAGGCGGCCGACCAGGTGATCGAAGCCGACCTTGACATGCTCCAGTCGCTGGTCGAGAAGAGCCTCGTCCGCCACACGGAGGAGCGGTTCTGGATGCTGGAGACGATCCGCGAGTATGCGGCCGAGCGGCTCGAGCAGCGACACGAGGCCGCCGAGCTGGGCCGACGCCACGCGGAGCGCTTCCTCTCGCTCGCCGAGCAAGCGGAGCCGAAGCTCTTCTCCAACACCCCCGGAGCGCTCGACCGACTTGAGCGCGAGCATGACAACTTCCGCGCCGCTCTCGATGGGCTCGAGGTTTCAGGCGAGACCGAGCTCGCCTTGCGGCTGGCAGGAGCGCTTTCGCGGTTCTGGTATGTCAGGGGCCATTACGCGGAAGGTCGTCGTCGTCTCGAGAGCGCGCTCCGCGCCGACGAGCGTCCCACGCCGGCCCGCGCCAAAGCGCTCACTGGAGCGGCCGATATCGCTGCCGCGGACGGAGATCTTG
>JBKJTV010000096.1:0-2590 GCA_046589985.1 Candidatus Limnocylindria bacterium
GTGCCGTGTGCGATCCGCGCTCGACGATGCCGCCACCTTCGAGGACGAGGATCTCGTCGGCGTCCTTCACCGTCGAGATGCGGTGGGCGACGACGATGCTCGTGCGGTCGCGCATCACGCCGCGCAGCCGCCGGAGGATCTCCGCCTCGGTATAGGTGTCGACCGCCGAGAGCGCGTCGTCAAGGATGAGGATCCGCGGGTCCTTCGCCACCGCGCGGGCGATGGCGGTGCGCTGCTTCTGCCCGCCGGAGAGCGTGACGCCGCGCTCGCCGATCATCGTGTCAAAGCGCGCCGGGAAGTCGTCGACGTCCTTGTTCAGCTGCGAGACGTCTCCCGCCCACTGCAGCTGCGCGTCCGTGAGCGCGTTCTCTGCACCGAAGCCGACGTTCTCGCGCAGCGGCACGGAGAAGAGGAACGTCTCCTGCGGCACGTAGCCGACCGCCTGCCGGAGCTTTTCGAGCGGATACCGCTTCACGTCCACGCCGTCGATGAAGATGTCCCCCTGCTGCGGGTCGAACAGACGCGGGATGAGGTTCACCAGCGTCGACTTCCCCGAGCCCGTGGCGCCGACGATCGCGAGAGACCCGCCCGCGGGGACCCGAAAGGAGATGTCCTTCAGGACGATGCTCGCGCCATAGGCGAAGGAGACCCCGCGCAACTCGACCTCGCCCTTGATCGGAGCATCGACCGGATCCCGCGGGTCGACGATCGAAGGCCGCGCGTCGTAGATCTCTTGCAGCCGTACCAGCGAAGCCCAACCCTGCTGAAAGATGTTCGTGATCTCGCCGAACGCGATCATCGGCCACGAGATGAGGTACTGGTAGGCAATGAACTGGACGAGCTGACCGATCGTGAGGGTGCCCTCGATGGCGTCACGGCCACCAACGTAGAGGGTCGCGAGGATCGCGATCCCCATGATGAACGCCATCGCCGGCCAGATGAGACCGTTCAGCTTCGCGAGGTCGACGGCCCGGCGCACGTACTCCGCGTTCACCTCCGCGAAGGAGTCGATCTCCGACTCTTCCTGCGAGAACGCCTTCACGACGCGGATGCCGGAGAAATTCTCCTGCGCCTTGGTCGACATCTCGCCGAACTGGGCCTGGAGCTCCTGGAACTTGTGGTGGACCTTGCGCCCGACGATCCAGAAGGTGCCGGACGCGACCGGCATGAGCAGGAGCGTGAGGATCGTGAGCTTGAGGCTCACGCCGACCATCGAGATGATGGTGAAGACCAGCAGCATCACCGTGCTTGCGGTCATCAGGATCCCGAAGCCATACATCTGGCGCACGGCGGTGAGATCGTTCGTGAGACGCGCCATGAGGTCGCCGATGCGTTGGTGCTGGAAGTAGCCGAGGTGCATCGTCTGCAGGTGCGCGAGCAGGTCATTGCGCATCTCGTACTCGACGCGGCGTGACGCGTTGATGATCTGATAACGGGAGAAACCGCGCGTGATCGCCTCGGCCGCGGCGAATGCCACGCTGCCGAGCGCCAGGACGATGATGATGCCGAGCGCCGTTCCCACGTTCAGCGCGTCGACGATCTGCCCGATGAACCGTGGCGGCACCACGGCAAGCACGGCCGCGACCGTCATGCCGAATGCGCCGAGCAGGAGGCGTGAGCCGTGACGACTGAGGTAGTGGGTGAACGTGCGGCGAGGAGATGACCTCACGTCGCTCGATTGTACGCGACTAGGTCGCGACCGCCTCCATCGACCTCCGCGTCTTCCGGCCAGCGAACCACGCGGCCGCGACGATCACCGCGAATGAGACGAACACGGGAGCGACCCCCCAGACATCGGCGATGGGGCCGACGATCACGAGCGGCAGGAAGCTGAACACCGAGATGAGCACGTTCAGCACCCCAAAGATGCGGCCACGGATCTCGTCGTGGAGTTGCTCCTGGATGAGCGTCATCGCGGGGACGGTGATGAACGCGTAGGCGATCCCGAACGCGAAGGCGATGGCCGCGACGGTGATGATGAAGAATGGGAGCGCCTCGCCCAGCTCTGCGGACGACGCGACGCGGCGGAAGATGCTCGCGACCGGTCGGGCTCCGGCAAGCCCGATGAGCGCGACCGCAGCGAGTCCGAGACCGAGGCCGATCGCGTGCGGATAGCTGACCCATTTGCGTACGAGGTTGAGCAGACCGATGCCGGCGACGACGCCGACGCCCGCAGGCGCGACGATGATGATGACGTTCCGCTCGTCGGTGCCAAGCACCTCGCGCACGAAACCCGGAGCAAGCGCGCCCGCGACCGCAACGAGGGTGTATGTGAGCGCGACGTAGACCAGGCACCAGGCGACCACCGGCGCGTGCCGCAGATAGCGGAACGCCTCGCCCATGCTGTTGCGCGTCTCCGCGACCGCCGCGCCCGCGACAGCGATGCCGATCTTCTTGTCCGGTCGGGGGGTCGCCGGGAGGGTCAGGCAGAGGAGGGCACTGGCGACGAACATCGCGGCCATGAGCAGGAACAGCGCGTCGTAGCCCGCGACACGGATGAGGACAGGCGCAAGAAGGATGAACCCAAAGAGGAACGCGCCGTTGAACGTGAACGTAAAGAGCGAGTTGGCGACCATGAGGTCACGACGCC
>JBKJTV010000057.1:0-3927 GCA_046589985.1 Candidatus Limnocylindria bacterium
CTCCGATGCGAAGTGTATCGGGCGAGGTCGTGCGCGACACCTAGACTTGGCTCGTCGTGCCCCGTTTCCATTACGCGTGGATCGTCGTCGGCGTCACCCTCGTCACGCTCATGGCCGCTCAGGCCGTCCGCGCGGCGCCGGGCGTGATCATCGTGCCGCTCGAGCGCGAGTTCGGGTGGGATCGCGCGGCGATCTCGCTCTCCGTCGCGGTCTCGCTCCTCGCGTTCGGCCTCGGCGGCCCGCTCGGCGGATTCTTCGTCGATCGCTTCGGTCCGCGTCGCGTCCTTGTCGCGGGTGTGCTGCTCATCGTGTCCGGCCTCTTCGCGCTCCTCTACATGACCGAGCTCTGGCAGCTCTACCTCGCCTGGGGCCTCGTCATCGGGCTCGGCACCGGCGCCGCCGGGCAGGTCATCAGCGCGTCGATCGCGCATCGCTGGTTCCGCACGCATCGCGGTCTCATCGTCGGTCTCTTCGGCGGCGCGACCTCGGCCGGACAGCTCGTGTTCATTCCGGCAATGGCCGCACTCACGGAGACGAGCGGCTGGCGCGCGGCCATCGTGCTTCTCCTCGGCGTCGCGCTCCTCGTCATCGTCCCGCTCGCGGTCCTCATGCGCGACCGGCCGAGCGATGTAGGGCAACGTGCGGTCGGCGAGGGCGAGCATCTCAGCGCACAGGAGAAGGCCGACGACGCGCGCCGCACGCCACTCCGCGAGGCGCTGCGGCGTAGGGAGTTCTGGCTGCTCGCGTCGAGCTTCTTCGTCTGCGGCTACACCTCGAACGGGCTCATCGGGACGCACCTCATCCCCCACGCGGTCGAGCACGGCTTCACCGCGGTCGCCGCGGCGAGCGCGGTCGCGCTCCTCGGCGCACTGAACATCGTCGGGACGCTCGCGTCGGGCTGGCTCACGGACCGCTACGACAACCGCAAGCTGCTGGCGGGCTACTACGGCTTCCGCGCGCTCTCGCTCCTCGCGCTGCCGATCGTCTACGACATGCAGGGGCTTCTCATCTTCGCGGTCGTGTATGGCCTCGACTGGATCGCGACCGTTCCGCCGACCGTGAACCTGACGGCGTCGATCTTCGGCCGCGCGTCGGTGGGCACTATCTACGGCTGGATCTGGTTCTCGCACATGGTCGGCGCGGCTCTTGCTGCGTACGCCGGCGGGTTCTTCCGCGTGCTCCTCGGTGACTACCATCTCATGTTCGTGAGCGCGGCGGTCATGGGGTTCATCGCGGTGGCGCTCGTGTCCCGGATCCCGCAGAGCGGGCGGCCAGCGCGGCCGACAGCATTCGAGGCGGCACACGCCTAGCGAGCGCGGGTCCCGCCTCTAAACTCGCGCAGATGCTCGAGGAGCGGAAGCTCGTCACGGTGCTTTTCGCCGACATCGTCGGGTCGACGGAGCTGGGCCTCGACCACGATCCGGAGGTCGTCCGTGCCTCGCTCGGCCGTGCCTTCGAGGCCGCGAGCGAGGTCCTCCGCGCTCACGGCGGGACCGTCGAGAAGTTCATCGGCGACGCGGTCATGGCCGTCTTCGGCGTGCCGGCCGCGCACGACGACGATCCCGAGCGCGCCGTGCGCGCGGCGTTCGCGCTCCGCGAGCGGATCGCGGGCGCCGATCGCACCACCGGACCGGCGCTTCGCGTCCGGATCGGCGTGAACACCGGCGAGGCCGTCGCGGGCTCAGGCCAGAGCGCGCAGTTCCTCGTGACCGGCCCCGCCGTGAACGCGGCCGCGCGGCTGCAGCAGGCCGCCGCGCCGGGAGAGATCGTCGTCGGCGACCTCACCCGGCGCCTGACCGCCGGCGGCATCGCCTACGGCGCGGCCCGCGAGGTCGAGGCGAAGGGCATCGGCAGGCTCGCCGCGTGGCCGGCGGAGCGAGTCGCGACGAGCGTGCCGGAGCAGCACCGCGGGCTGCCCGGCCTGCGCGCGCCGCTCATCGGGCGCGACCACGAGCTGCGCACGCTGGTGCAGGCGCACCAGGGCCTCGCCAAGAGCGGCCAGCCGCAGCTCGTCACGATCTACGGCGCGGCGGGATCCGGCAAATCGCGCCTGACCGCGGAGCTCCTCGCGACGATCGGACCCGAGCGCGTGCGCGTCGGCCGCTGCCTGCCGTATGGAGAGGGCATCACTTACTACGCAGTGCAGCTCATTCTGCGGGCCGACGCGGCGATCGCCATCGACGACCCGCGCGACGTCGCGATCCGCAAGCTCAGGGCGGCCGCGCTCGCGGCCTTCGGAGACGAGGTCGACGAGGCCGACGCCGTCGCCCGCCGGGTGAGCGTGCTTGCGGGGCTCGAGCGCGCGGACGATGTCCTGGCCGAGGTGCAGCCCGAGCAGCTGCGCGAAGAGCTGAGCTTCGGTCTTCGCAGATATCTCGAGCGGCGAGCGGCGGCGGCACCGCTCGTGCTCGTGTTCGAGGATGTCCACTGGGCCGAGCCGGGTCTCCTCGACCTCATCGAGAGCCTCGCCGAGTGGTCCCGCGCGTCGCTGCTGCTGCTCTGCCTGGCGCGCCCGGACTTCCGGGAGCTGCGGTCGAGCTGGGGGAGCGGAGCGGCGAACGCGACGGCTGTCACGCTCCAGCCGCTCACCGGCGAGGACACCCGCCGGCTCATCTCAGAGCTGCTGGCGATCGACGACCTGCCGGAGCAGATCCGCAGCGAGGTCATCACGCGATCCGAGGGGAACCCGCTGTACGTCGAGGAGTTCCTCCGGATGCTCATGGAGACCGGACGCATCGAGAAGCGGGTCGGCCGCTGGACCGGCGGCGCCTCGCTCGGGACGGTCGAGGTCCCGCCGACACTCCAGGGGCTCATCACCGCGCGCCTCGACCGCGTCGAGCCGGAGGTGAAGGCGCTCCTCCAGCGGTCGTCGCTGGCCGGACGGCTCTTCTCGACCGAGGCCCTCGCCGCGCTCGGTGAGGGGACGAAGCCCGATCCCGAGCTCCTGCGCGACGCGATCCGCCGCGACCTGCTGGTCGAGGCCGACGAGCGCGCCCTCGGCGCGGGACGAGTGTTCCGATTCAAGCACGTGCTCATCCGCGACGTCGCGTATTCGACGGTGCCGAAGTCCGAGCGCTCGCGGCTGCACGACCGCTACGGCCGCTGGCTCGAGACCTCGCTCGGCGACCGCCGTCACGAGATCGCCGACATCATCAGCTTCCACGCGGAGCAGGCGTTCCTCTTCGCCCGCGAGCTCGGCCTTCCCGGCTCCGCCGATCTGGGACGTCGCGCGCTCGCTCTGCTGCTGGAGGCCGCGCGCTCGTCGCATGAGCGGGGGGACTCGCATGCGGCACTGAACCTCTACACACGCGCCGAGGCGATCGGCGGGGCGGGCGGAATGACGCTGGCCGAGACCGCCGAGATCGCGGGACGGATCCTGCTGGCGCGCGATGTGACGAGCACGACACGGCCGGCTGACGACGCCATCCGGGCAGCGATCGAGATAGCGACAAGGGCCGCGCCGAACGAGGTCCTGCCGGAGCTGCTCGCGCTCCGAGCCCGGCAGGAGCAGGATCGTGACGAGAGCACTACCGCGCGATCGACACTGGACGAGGCGGTCCTGGCCGCGCGCGCGACGGGAAACGCCGATCTCGTCACGGACATGATGTTCTTCCTCAGCTGGCACAGCTACTTTCAGAACGACCTGGAGGGGATGTACCGGACGCTCGTCGAGGCTCACGAGCACGTCAAGCGCACGGGTTCGAAGCGGGGCGGAAAGATCCTGTTCTGGCTCGCGAAGGTCGCCGTCTATCGCGGAGACCTCACACGGGCGCACGCTCTCGTGGACGAGGCGATCGCGGCGCTTCCCTACCAGACGAAGTTCTTCCGGGGCATCGAGCACTTCGCGCGAGCGCAACACTCGTCGGATCTCGGCGACAACGCCGCGGCGATCGCGAGCACGCGCCAGGCGCACGCGCTCATGCGCGA
>JBKJTV010000005.1:0-7986 GCA_046589985.1 Candidatus Limnocylindria bacterium
CCCTGCGGTGCTCGCATCGTTCCGCCTCCTCGAGGCCGGGGCGGTGCGCACGAGCAACGTGTTCGGCATCTTCGAGCAGCGCGGCGGCGTCTGGCTCGCGGCGCTTCTCATCCTCGCGCTCCTGCTCTGGGCGACGCGGGCATGATCCTGCTCGCGATCATCGCGCTCGCGACGCTCGCCGTGAACGGCGCGCGACAGCTGCGTTACGCGGCGGGCGCGTTCCTCGCGGTCTCGCTGACAGCGACGTGGATCGCGTCGAGCGCCGCGTCGCCGGGACAGCTCGCGGTCGCGGGTTGCGCGGGGCTCGTAGCGGCCGCGCTCCTCTACGTCGCTGCCGGCGACGGCGCGTACGGGGAGGAGCCGGGCTGGCGGCTGTGGGCCGCAACGATCGTCGCCGCGGCCGCGACGCCGGCCGCGTTCGCCTCGTTCCGGACCGTGAGCGGCGACTCACCGGCACTCCCGTTCTTCGGGGCCGATCCCGCGGGAGTGACCGTGCAGGTCGCTGCGTTCTGGCTGCTGTCGTCGGGTGTCGCGATCCTCCTCACCGCGCGGAGCGCCGTGCGGATGTCGCTCGGCGCGCTCCTCATGATCACGGGAGTCCAGCTGCTCATCCGGCTCGTGAGCGGCTCGCAGCTGACGTTCACGCTCCTCTTCTCGTGGCTCGAGGTGGTCGTGGCGCTCGTCGGCGCGTTCCTCGTGGTGAACGAGCGCGCGGCACGCGAAAGTTGAACGCGCTTGTCGCGATCGCGATCCTCGCGGGCGCGGCGATCGCCGCCTTCGCGGTCCGGAAGCGGCTCCCGGTCGTCGGGGTGATCTCGGCCGGTGCGCGCGTCGCGGCGGTCGTCGCTCTCCTCATCGCGCCCGCCGACGCGACGGCGACCGTGCTCGATCTCCCGTTCCGGCTCACGGCGCTCGGACGCCTCGCCGGCGTCATCCTTCTCGTCACGCTCCTCCTCCTGGTCGTGGACGTCTGGATCGGCGAGCCCGCGTACAACTTCTTCCCCACCGCGCTCGGCGTCGGCGCCGTCGTCGTGGCCGTGCTCTCCCTCGTCGTGCCGCTCGCGATCTACGCCACGCTCCTGCTCGGATTGCTCATCCCGGTCGGGTCCTTCGTCTTCCAGGTCCACCGCAACCGCAGCGTCGAGGCGGCGCTCCGCCACTTCGCGTTCGTCGTGCTTGGTGGGTCGCTCGGCCTCGCTTCGCTCGCGCTTGCGGCCGGCCTCCCGAGAGACCAGCCCCCGATGACCTTCGTCCTACTCGCCGTCGTACTGGTGATCGCGTTCGCATTGAAGCTGGCGGCCATCCCGTTCCACACCCACGCGGCGCTCCTCGTCTCCGAAGCGCCCGCCGCCGCGCTCGCCCTCTATTTCGGTGTGCTCGTGCCTGTGACGTTCCTGGCGTTCGCGCAGATCCTCACGCTCTCCGGGCTGCTTCCGGCGATCGTGCAGGTGCACAAGGTCCAGGACCTGCTGCTCGGCATCGGGCTCGTGTCAGCGCTCGGGGGCGCGCTCCTCGCGAGCGGCGCAGGTGACCTGCGCCGGCTCGTCGTCTACTCGGTCATCTCGAATCTTGGCACGTCGCTCGTCGGCATCGGCACGCTCTCGGGGCCGGGGATCATCGGCGCGATCGCGATCATGCTCGTCACGGGTGCCTGCGCGACGCAGCAGCTCCTCGCGGCCGGCGCGCTCGAGCGCGCGTCGATCCTCGAGGAGGGCCGGCCGAGCGCAGCCCGTGCGCCGCTCGCCGCCGCAGCGTTCATCGCGGGCGCGGCGGGGATGATCGGGCTTCCGCCGCTCGTCGGATTCCCGGGGCACTTCTTCGTCGAGCTCATCGCGTACGCGTTCTCCGGCTGGGCCGGCACCGCGCTCGTGGCGGCGACCCTGCTGCTCCTCGTCGCGCAGCTTCGCGCGGGCATCGCGCTCTTCGCCGCACCGATCGTGACCTGGCGCGTCGAGCCGCGGCCGGTCGCTGGCGTGATCGGCGCGATCATCTTCGCCGCGCTCCTGATCGGCGGGGTCGTGCCGGATGTCCTGCTGCGGCCGATCGCGGCGTTCGCGGACGAGTTCCTCCGCGCGCTCCGGCCCCTGTGATCATCCCCGCGGCTTCGCGGCTCCACGCCTAGCGCCTGGGCGCGCTCGCGGGTCCTTTGCCGGGCGCGTCCGCTGGCCGGCCCGGCGCCTTCTCCGGCTTCGGGGTCTCTCCCGGAGCGCCGGCCGGCGACCCGTCCCGCTCCCGCTGCTCCTCGTGACGCTCGATCGCGCGCTCGATGCCCTGCTGCGCGGGCAGCGGCAGGGTCTCCCCGAGCCGATGCAGCTGCTCGACGGCACGCGTGCCCGCGTCGCGCGCGCGCTCGAGCGCCTCGTCCCGCGCGGGCGTGGACGGCGCCGATCGGAGGCGATCGACCTGTGTGCCCGCGCGCGCGACTGCCTCGCCATAGGCCGCCGCTGCTGCTTCGGCCAGATCGGGCCGGACGTTCACGCGCCGGAGGTCGGAGAGGCGGCGCTCCGCGATCGCGAGAGCGAGCGAGACGCGTGCGGTGTCGTCCGGCGCGAGGGTGAGCTCGAGCTCTTCGAACGCGCGCTTCAGGACGAACGCAGGCTCGCCCGGGAGGCTGGACGCGGCAGCCACGCCGCTGCCGCCGAGCGCGACCGCGACCGCGACGGCGGCGGCGACAGCGTGTCGCCACCAGCCGAGGCGCCTCGGCGGTGCCGCGAACGCGACCGGCGCGGCCAGCAGCTCGGCGTGGAGCCGCGCCCGAAAGTCGTGAGCGGCACGCACCTCACGCTGCGCCGCAAGGATGCGGGCGAGCGGCGCGGCGTCCCGTTCGGTCACAGGTCGGTCCCGAGGATCCCGCGCAGGCCGGAGAGTGCGCGCATCTGGATGCCGCGGATCGTGCTCTCGCGCTTGCCGGTCAGCTTCGCGATCTCTTTCGTCGTGCGACCCTCGATGAAGCGCAGGACGACGATCTCCTGCTGCAGCGGCGAGAGCCGGCGGATCGCCGTCCGGACCGCCGTCGCCTCGTCAGCAGCGAGCGCGTGCGCCTCGGGACCAGCGGCATCGCTCGGGTGGCCAAGGGCATCTTCGAATGGCGCGTCGGGCCGCGCCGCGCGAGCGCGGTCGATGATGGCGTTCCGCGCGATCGTGTAGAGGAACGCGAGGAAGGGCCGGCGCGGCTGGTAGCGCGGCATCGCGACGAGTGCGCGGTGGAACACGTCGGCGGTCATGTCCTCGGCCTCGGCCTCGGACCGCAACCGGAAATAGCAGTAGCGATAGATGGCGTCGAGATGCCGCTCGTACAGCGCGGCGAAGGCTCGCCGGTCACCGGAGGCGGCGGCGAGGCTGAGGCTGTGCTCGTTGTCATCGTCCGTCCTATCGACCGGGGGGGCCAGTTCGTTGAGGGCGGTTTCGCGGGTCACGAGCGGACGGTGGCGGACAGGCCCGTGGCGGGCTGTGACGCAGCACACCCCAACACGGCCAGGGCCGGGACCGATAGGCGGTCGACACCAGGAGGTGGAAGGACATGCTGAGAGAGATCGCGAGCCTGCTCGCGACGGCGAAGGGCGCTGCCGCAGCCACGCTCATCGCCGGATCGACCGTTGCCGGCGGAGCGGTCGCGACCGTGCCCGAGGTCCGCGCGGCGGTCGTCGAGAGCGCGAGCGCCGTCACTCTGACCCTCGGGAGCGCGGTCGCCGCCGTCGCGAAGGCCGCGAACGAGCGTCGCGCCGCCGATACCTCGTGCGGCAAGCCCGAGCAGGTCGCGCAGCGGAATGAGGCCGACAAGCAGCTTCGTGACGCATTCCACGACGATCACAAGGCGCTCACGGATCTCAAGGGCGGCAAGGACACCGATCACCAGAAGCTGAACGCGGTCGTGAAGCGGGCGCAGGACGAGCTCCGCTCGGTCCTCACCGTCGCGCTCGTAGACGTCGCGCGGGAGACGCAGGGCCGCACCGGGCAGGTCGCGAAGGCGAACGCCTCCGCGTCGGCACAGCCGAACACGGCCACCACGATCACGAGCCCGAGCCCGAGCGCCCGGGTCACGTTCTCGGAGGCTCAGCAGACCACCTCGACGGGCGACACCGTCGCCTGCACCGAGACGGATGAGAAGCCCGCGGACGTCACACTGAATGCGAAGCTCGCCGCGATCGTGGCGAAGGCCACCGCGGACATGGATGCGATCGTCGAGAAGGCCGTCACGGACGCGGGCGCGGTCCCGCCGGCCGAGCGCGGGAAGCCGTCGGGCGATCCGGCACGCGGCGCCGACAAGAAGAGTGACCCGCCCAAGGGACAGCCTTCCGACAGACCCGGCAACAAGCCGAGCACCCCGCCCGGCCGCACCCGCTAGGGACACGCTGTTCTCCACCACTGGGCCCCGGTCCCGCCGCTCGAGCGGGACCGGGGCCTCCCTCTTTTCTAACTTTCTATGAGGGCGCGCCCTCGTCCGTCAGCCAGCGCTCGACGTCGCGGCGATAGCTGATCACGCCTTCCGGGAACCACAGCGCGATCTCCGCGGCCGCGGTCTCCGGGGCGTCGCTCGCGTGCACGAGATTACGCAGGCCAACGAGCGCGTAGTCGCCGCGGATCGTCCCCGGCGCGGCCTCATGCGGTCGGGTCGAGCCGACCATCGCGCGGACGACGGCGATCGCGTTCGGTCCCTCGAGGACCGCGGCGACGACCGGCGAGGCGCTGATCGTCTTGACGAGATCGTCGTAGAAGAACTTGCCCTGGTGGACCGCGTAGTGCGTCTCCGCGAGCGTGCGCTCGACCCGCACGAGCCGCAGGGCCGCGAGGCGAAGCCCGCGGCGCTCGAACCGCGCGAGGATCTCCGCGGAGATGCCGCGCTGCACGGCGTCCGGCTTCAGCACGATGAGCGTTCGCTGGACGCTGGTGGCTTCGGTCATGAGGCAAGCTCCACTTCTTCCGCTGTGTCTCTCGCCGGCTCGAGCCCGGCCAGAGCGGCGCGGGGTCCGACCGCCGCCACATAGCTGAGCTCGGGCCGGAGGTACTGCTGCGCGACACGTTGCACGTCCGCGGGGCCGATCGAGTCGATGATCGCGCAGATCTCGTCGACGCTGCGGACGCGGCCGAGAAAGAGCTCCTGGCCCGCGAGCCAGCTCGATACTCCGCGGGTGTCCTCGAGCCGCAGCTCGATGCGGCCCTTCGCGAAGTCGCGCACGCGCATGAGCTCGACCTCGCCGACAGGCTCGTCGCGAAGCCTCGCGACCTGCTCGAGCGCGACCGCAAGCGCCTCGCCCGTGCGCGTCGGCGCGACTCCCGCGTAGATGACGAGGTGACCCGCGTCGACGAAGTTGGACTCGTAGGAGTGGACGTCGTAGGCGAGCGCGCGCTTCTCGCGCAGCTCCTGGAACAACCGGCTCGACATCCCCTCACCGAGGACCGCGTTCAGCATGTCGAGCGTGTACTTGTCGGGATGATCCTGGGCCACGCCCCGCCAGCCGATGCAGAGGTGGGCCTGCTCGCCGCGCTTCGCGAGGTACTTCGCGTGAGAGGTCGCAGCCTTCGGCGCAGGCTTCGCGAGCCAGGGCTCGCGACGCGCCAGGTCGCCGAACTGCGCCTGCACCGCCGCGATGGCCTCCTTCGCGTCGAGCCGCCCTGCGAGCGCGATGACGGTCCGCTCCGGCGCGTATCCGCGGGCCATGAAGCCCCGCAGGTCATCCGGTGTGAGCGACAGCACCACCGACTCACGGCCCGCGATCTCCCAGCCGAGCGGGTGGCGCGGGTAGAGGAGCTCGTCGATCAGCGTGTGCACGCGGTCCTGCGGCTGGTCGCGGTACATCCGGATCTCTTCGACGACGACTTTCCGCTCCTGATCGACGTCGGCGTCGCGCAGGAGTGGGGCGCGGATCATGTCCGCGATCACGTCGAGCGCGAGCAGGTAATGGCGCGCGACCATCCGGGACCAAAAGACGGTGACCTCCTTGTCGGTGGAGGCGTTCACCGCACCGCCCGTTCCCTCTATCGCCTGGCTGATGTCGTGCGCGAGCGGCCGCTTCGCAGTGCCTTTGAAGACGATGTGCTCGAGAAAATGCGCGGTCCCGGCGTTCGTCTTGTCCTCGACGCGCGAGCCGATCCCGACGTACACGGCGAGCGACACCGAGCGCGTCTCGGGCATCTCCGATACGAGGATGCGGAGACCATTCGGAAGGGTCACGCGCTCGTAATTCATTGCGCGAACGCTAGCACCGCGCGCCGCGCGACCCCGTCTAGCGGCAGAACACCACGGTGAGATACATCGCGTCGCGACCCTGGACCGCACCAATGCCGACGCGCGCGAAGTTGGCGTCCATGATGTTCGTGCGGTGATTGATCGGAGCCCACGGCTCCGCCATGAACTCGCGATGGAGCACGTCGACGTTGTCGTTCCACACTTTTCCGGTGTTCTCGCTCCACCAGCCGGTCCCGCACGCGGGTCGGTTGCGCGAGAACGCGGTCCCGTCAGGGCCGTCGTGATAGACGTAGCCGTACTGCGACTCGACCTGGCTGTGGGCCCGCGCGACCTGCGAGACGCCCGGGTCGAGCGCATACGGGGCGAGTCCAGCCTGCGCGCGCGAGCCGTTCATGAGCGCGAGGGTGCGCTGCTCGGCCTGAGCGAGCGTCACGACGCGCAGCGGGGTCGGAGCGGGAGGCGGCGTTGCCGGCCGGGGGGTCGCCGGCCGGGGTGTCGGCGCCTTCGTCGGCTCGGGCGTTGGTTCCGGTGTCGGCTCCGGCGCCGGCTCCGGGGTCGGCTCCGGGGTCGGCGTCGGGATGGGCATGGCGAGCTCGTCGGCGACCGGCTGCGTGAGGGACGGCTGCGCGAGGGTGCGCAGGCCGCCGCGCGCGAGCGACTGCGCGCGGAGCGCGACGGCGTCCGGGGGAGCGGCCGCGAATCGGGCCTCTGGCGCGGTGAGGATCCCCGCGACAGCGAGGGTCGCGAGCACGAGCACCGCGACTACGCGGCCAGCAAGCTCGATCGTGGCTTTCTCCTCTTCCTCGGTAGCCGCTCGTGGCTCCTACGCCGCTTCGGTGACGCTCCAGGGTCCGTAGGTGATGACGAGCGAGGCGCCTGCCCGCCGGCTCGCTGCGATGGCCTCGCGCTCGGCTCCCGGTGCATCGATCGTCTCGGACGCGGCGGCGAACGCCGCGTGCTCGTCGGCGGTGTGGAACGAGATGACCGGCCGGTCTGTAGAGGTGGCAAGGACGTGGACGAGATCGAGCGCGGGCAGGCCCGGCTTCACGACGACAGCATCGGCGCCGTCGGCGAGGTCGCGGCGCACACGGGCGCGAGCTGGGCCGTCGCTCTCGGTCGAGAGGAGCGGCACGGCCCGCTCAGAGATCGGCACGGCACCGACCGCCACGCGATGGGACACGTACAGGGACGATTCGAGCTTCGCCATGGCCGCGATGGGCACGTCCGGGTGGTCGGAACGCAGCACCTGTCGCAGCGCAGCGGCCGTCCCGTCGAGCATCCCCGACGGAAGGAGCAGGTCGGCGCCGGCCTCGACGTGACGGATCGCGATCTCCTGCAGCCGCTCGAGCGTGGCGGTCACGTCGGCCCCGCCCTTGCCGAACAGCACGCACTGGCCGTGCGCGGTGTAGGCGCAGACGCAGACGTCGGTCGCGATAGCGAGATCCGGCACCGCCTCCTTCACCGCGCGGATGGCTCGCGGCACGATGTGGTCGAGCTCGCTCGCGAGGAGCGCGGTCTCGTCCTTGCGGTCCGTGGCACCGAAGATGAGCAGCCCCGCCAGACCTCGCTGCGACGCGCGGCGCGCCTCGCGAACGAGCTCCGTGATGGAGAGCCGCTCGAGCCCGCCCGCGCCCTCGACACGCTCGCGGTCCTCGACCGACGCCGAGACGATGACCGGGAGCACCAGGCGGGCCGCGAGCTCGTCTGCCTTGAGCGCCCGTCCCCAGATCGGGTGGTCCGCAAGGCGGCCGAGCTCGCGGCCCGCCTGGTGCTCCCGGTCATCGTCTCGGCGTCGGTCG
>JBKJTV010000118.1:0-4333 GCA_046589985.1 Candidatus Limnocylindria bacterium
GCCGTCAGCACTGAAGCGAATGCGCTCGAGCTCGACGTGCGGATCGCGCCGCACGACCTCCGACCGCACGTCGCTCACCTCCGTGCGCAGGCTGCGCCCGACGAGACCGGCGAGCGGGTCGCCAGGGCTCACCGCCCAGCTGCCTCGTCGAGCGCGCGGTTCACCAGGGCGTCAGCGAGCGTGTTCTGCTCGCGAGGCACGTGCTCGACGGTGCGATCGGGGAACTCCGCGAGAAGCGCACCCGCGCGGAGCGCGAGCGGTCTGAGGCCCGGGTTCTTGATCTTCCAGACGCCGCGCATCTGCTGGACGACAAGGAGCGAGTCCAGGCGCACGTCGAGCTTCGTGACGCCGATGCGTTTCGCTTCCTCGAGCCCGACGATGAGCCCGGTGTACTCGGCGACGTTGTTCGTCGCCGTCCCGAGGTATTGGGCGCGCTCGGCCAGGACGCGCCCATCCTCGCCGAGGAGCACGGCGGCACCAGCCGCCGGACCAGGGTTCCCGCGCGCACCGCCGTCGGCGTAGAGCGTCGCCCTCACGAGCTGAGGACGCCCGCGAACCGGTCGGCGTCGATATTCCCGCCGCTCAGGACCGCGACGACGCGCTCGCCTGGACGCACCTGTACCGCGCCACTGAGGAGCGCAGCGACCGCGACCGCGCCGGCGGGCTCGACGACAAGGCGCGCACGTTCGAAGACGAAGCGGAGGCCCAGGCGGATCGCTTCTTCCGGGATGAGCACCACGTCATCGACGAGTCGCTGCACGATCTCGAGTGCCTGCACACCGACCGACGGCGCGGTGCAGCCGTCGGCGATCGTCTCAACGCGATCCAGCCGGATCGGCTCCCCGGCGTCGAGCGAGCGCCGCATCGCCGCCGCTCCCTCGGGCTGCACACCGACGACACGGGCGCCGGGACGGCGCGCACGGACCGCGGTCGCGATCCCGGCGATGAGACCGCCGCCGCCGACCGGCACGACCACGAGATCGACGTCCGGCAGATCTTCGACGATCTCGAGCCCGATCGTGCCCGTCCCGGGAATGACGTCGTCCCACGGATGGATGAACCGGAAGCCCGTGCCCCGAAGCTCCTCGACGATCGGCATCAGCTTCGTCGTATCCGGTGCGAAGCGGATCACCGCGCCGTAGGCGCGGGTCGCCGCGACCTTCGTCGCGGGCGCCGTTTCCGGCATCGCGACAACGACGTTCGCTCCGAACGACCGCGCGGCGTAGGCCACGGCGGCCGCATGGTTGCCTGCGCTCATCGTCACGATCCCGCCCGCTCGCTCGGCCGTCGAGAGAGTGCCGACCGCGTAGATCGCACCGCGCACCTTGAACGACCCTGTGCGCTGGAGGTTTTCGGCCTTCAGGTACGCCAGACCGCCGACGCGCGCACCGAGCGCGCGCGAGCTGAGCAGCGGCGTCCGGTGGACGAGCGGCGCGATGACCTCGCGCGCATGCTCGATGTCCGCGAGCGTGACGGTCAGTCGATCCCCTTCCGTGTGGGCCCGCCAGGTATCGAACCTGGGACCAGCGAATTATGAGTTCGCCGCTCTACCACTGAGCTACGGGCCCTAGGAGGCTACAGCGGATGCTTGCATACGCTGGCAGCCGACGACGGGCTCGTGAGCGCAGCGAAACGGGCCCGAGCGAGTCGATCGTACGAGAGGAAGCCGACCTCACTCAGGCGCACAGCCCGGCGGAAGGCGATCGGTGACACGGCGAGGGGGCGTGTGGCGGCGGGCGGGTCTGAGCCGGCGGAGCCGGCGAAGCGTCACGACGTGAGGCGACCGACACCGTGATGAAGCCTGCCCGCCGCCACACGCCCACTCGCCGACCCACGGCCTAGACTCCCTCGCAGCGCGACGCTTCCTCGCGCTATCGCTGGTACGGTTGCGACAGACGGCGCGGAGGAAGCTTTTGGGCAAGGTCATCGCGCTCGCGAACCAGAAGGGTGGCGTCGGGAAGACCACCTGCACCATCAACCTCGGTGGGGCGCTCGTCGAGCTCAAGAAGCGCGTCCTGTGCATCGACCTCGACCCCCAGGCGAACATGTCGGTCGGGCTCGGGATCGATCTGAATAGCGTGCAGCAGAACATGGCGAACGTGCTGCTCGATCCGGCTGTCTCTCTCGGCTCGGTCATCGTGTCCAGCCGGACGAAAGGACTCGACGTCGCGCCGACCACGATCGAGCTCTCGGCGGCGGAGGTCGAGCTCTTCAGCGCGATCGGCCGCGAGATGGCGCTGCGCGACAAGCTCACTCCGGACGTCCTCGAGCGCTACGACTACATCCTCATCGACTGCCCGCCTACGCTCGGGCTGCTCACGCTGAACGCGCTCGTCGCGTCCGATGGCGTGATCATCCCCGTCCAGACCCAGTACTACGCCTTGAAGGGCGTCGCCGCGCTCCTTCGCATCATCAAGACCGTGCAGACGCGGCTCAACCCGAACCTCAAGGTGCTTGGGCTCCTCCCGACCTTTTACGACAGCCGCACGATCCTGGGCCGTGACATGCTTGACTCGCTGAAGGACCTGAGCGAGCACCGGGTCTTCACCACGGTCATCCGCCAGTCCGTCAAGGTCGGTGAGGCGCCCACGGCGGGAGTGCCGATCACCGTCTACGAGCCGAAGTCGGACGCCGCGAAGGCGTTCATGGAACTCGCGAAGGAGGTGGTGCGTGCTCAGTAGCGGAAAGGGCAAGTCGTTCCGCGCCGCAGGCAGCCGCATCCTCGACCAGGAGACCGACTCACAGGCCGGGATCGTGCGCCTCCTCGGCGCGCGCCCGCCGACGGCGGTGCGCGATCTACCGCTCGCGAAGGTCGTCCCGAACCCCGAGCAGCCGCGCATGACCTTTCACGAGGAGACGCTGAACGAGCTCGCGGCATCGATCCGCGAGCATGGCGTCCTCCAGCCGATCCTCGTGCGCCCGGCGGGCGACGAGTTCCAGATCATCGCCGGCGAGCGCCGCTGGCGCGCTTCGAAGATCGCGGGCAAGGAGACCATCCCGGCGATCGTCGAGCGCTTCGACGACGCCACCGCCCTCGAGATCGCACTCATCGAGAACCTGCAGCGCGAGGACCTCTCCCCCCTTGACGAGGCCGTCATCTACAAGAAGATGACCACCGAGCTCGGATACTCCATCCGCAACCTCGCCTCGAAGCTGGGCAAGGACAAGGGTTACCTCGAAAACCGGCTGCGGCTCGCATCGGCGCCGGATGATGTCCGCGAGATGGTCAGCCAGCGCTACGACACCATCACCCACGCCTACGAGCTCATGAAGGTCGACGACCAGAAGCGGCGCCGCGCGCTGGTGAAGCAGGTCCTGGAGGGTCAGCTGACGCTCGTCCGGCTCCGCGACCGCGTCGCGAAGGTGCTTGACCCGAAGGCGGTCGAGCCGCGACCGGCGCCCGAGCTCCCGAAGCTGCGCGACGACACGCTCATCACCGCGACGCGAAAGCTGAACGAGGCGCTCGCGGAGCTCGCGCAGGCGGTCGGTGACGAGGGCGGCGGCGTTGGCGAAGGCGATCGCCAGAACCTCGCGAAGTTCCTCACCATCTCTCGCGCGCGGCTCGACAACGTCGTCGCCCGGCTGCGCAGCCGTTCGTGACGCTCCGCGCTCCGGGCGTCAGCGGAGTCCCGACACGTCGCCACACGTTCCGCGCGGGGGTCATCAGCTTCGTGCTCATGAGCGCCTTCGTGGTCGCGCTGGCGATGGGACTGCTCGTCCTCGTGGACCCGCGCACCCAGGAGTACTGGAGCGGCCGTCTCGGGGGCCTCGTGGCCTGGTTCCGCGCGCTCGTCGGACGGTAGCGCGCGGGCGCTGTCCGGAGCTTGAGCTAGCGCTCGAGCGGTATCTGCGTCAGCTCGGACCGCTGCGCCCGCGTGTCACGCAGGATCGCGACGGTCGTGGCCGCCAGCCCCGCGAACGAGAAGAGCAGGAGTGCGCTGTCGCTGATCAGGGTCTGCAGAACGTCCATCTCGCCACTCTCCTTTCACTTCTGGGATCCGCCGTTGGCTGAACAGAGGCAGAGGCTGTGCCAGGAAGCGGGCGACCGGGGCGTCGCTTCATGTCAGTTGTGCAACGCGGGAGCGCCGCCCGCGATACGAGCCGCTAGGTGAGCGGTCCGCCCAGCCGGTGATACCTGCCGCGGTGGAAGACGAGCGGCGGAGCGTCGCGCAGCCCGAACCGGAGCAGCGCTCCGATCACGACGACGTGGGTGCCGACGACCTCGAGGCGCTGTGCGACCTCGCACTCGAGCCAGGTATGCACCCCGTCGAGGAGCGGTGCTCCGGTTCGGGCTGCGCGACGCTCCGCCGCTCGTCTTCCACCGCGGCAGGTA
>JBKJTV010000146.1:0-8701 GCA_046589985.1 Candidatus Limnocylindria bacterium
GTGCAGGTCCCGGCACCGGCACCGATGGGGCCGGCCGCACCAACGCACCGCGTGACGGTGACCGTCGACGGCTGCGAAGGATCGATCGCGCCGGTGCTGGTGAGGAAGTTCGCGACCGTCACCGTGCAGCGGATCCCCTGCCCGCCCACGTTACTTGCGGCGTCGTCGTTGCACTGGTTCACGGGCGCGCTGAGCGGGGCCGCGCTGATCGGGACGCCGCTCTGCGCGGACGCCTCGCTCATCTGGAGGCCGCTCTGCGCGAACGCGCCGATCATGAGGACGCACATCGCCAGGAGGCCAGCCATTCTGAGAGCCGTTCTTGACTTGATCGTGCTGTCTGCCTTCATGCTGCCATCTTCCTGGACCCTGCCTCCGGGCTGGGTCCCGCGTTCCGGCGTGTCGGACACTCGTCGGTAAAGTGGACTGCGACGAGGCTGCCGGCTGAACCTATGAAAGCACGCAGCATGCCAGCGCTCATGACCGTTCCGTCATCTCATCCTGAAGGCAGGAGGGGTCGGGTAAAATGGGACTCTGCGCATCGCATTTGTCTCCACCAGCGTGCCGCGGCGTTGCGGCATAGCGACGTTCACGGCCGACCTGAAGGCGGCCGTGCTTGCGGCGGATCCGGGCGCCCGGTGCCTGCAGGCCGCCATCGACGAGCCCGTCACGGTGCGCGCCTACGGCCCGGACGTCCGCTGGCGGATCCGCCAGGGTGACGCGGGGAGCTACCGCGCCGCCGCGACCGCGATCACGAAGTCCGGTGTTGACGTGGTGAACCTACAGCACGAGTTCGGCCTCTATGGCACCTGGAGGGATGGCGTCTTCACCGACAACCTGCTGCCGTTCCTCGAAGAGCTACGGGTGCCGCTCGTGACGACGCTGCACAGCCTCCCGCCTGACCCGTCGCCCTCGATGCGCGAGGCGGTGCGCACGGTCGCAGCGCGCAGCGATGCGGTCGTCGTGATGGCGCAGCTCGCGGCACGATCGCTCGCGGAACGGTACGGCGTCGCGCGCCCTCCGGTCGTCATCCCGCACGGTATGCCGGAGATCCAGCCACACGGCCGGCGGCGTATCAAGAAGCAGCTCGGCATCGAGGGTCGTGCGGTCATCACGACATTCGGTCTCGTCGATCCCCGCAAGGGGCTCCAGCACGTCATCTCCGCGATGCCGGCGATCGTCGCGCGGCATCCGGCAGCGATGTACCTGATCGTCGGGCAGACGCACCCGGAGCTGGTGCGCACCGCGGGCGAGGCGTATCGCAATGAGCTCATCGAGCTCGTCGAGAGGCTGGACATGGCCGGCCATGTTGCGTTCGTCAACGACTATCTCACGCAGAAGCAGATCGTCGACCATCTTCTCGCGACCGATGTGTACGTGACCCCGTATCTCGATCCCGATCAGATCACGAGCGGCACGCTCGCCTACGCGCTCGGCGCCGGCAAGGCGATCGTGTCCACCCGCTACCTGCACGCGACCGAGGCGCTCGCGGACGATCGCGGCGTGCTCGTCGACTTCGCGTCGTCCGAGCAGATCGCCGAAGCCGTGAGCGGCATCCTCGGCGATCCGATCCGCAAGCAGCGGCTCGAGCAGCGCGCGTACGCCTATGGCCGCGAGGCGGCCTGGCCCCGGGTCGGTCGACGCGTCGTCGATCTCATGGCCGACGTGCTCCGCGCCGGCCCGAGCGCGACGGTCCGCATCGCGTGACCCGCTCGCCGGACGCGCCGAGCACGCCGTCGATCGCGCGGCGTCTCGCCGAAAATCCGCTCATCACCCCGGCGGACGTGAAGCCAAGCCTGCCCGCCCTCGAGGTCGTGTCGGTCTTCAACGCCGCCGCGGCGCGTGTCGGTGAGGAGATCGTCCTGCTGTTGCGCGTGGCGGAGCGACCGCGCACGGACATCGAGCCGCCCGCGGATGCGATGACCCTGGACCTCAACGGCCCCGAGCCGATCCTGCGACCGCTGCCTCCCGGCCGGCGGATGGCTGATCTCGTCCCAATGTGTTTCCTCGATTCCGCTGCCGAGCCGGCATCGGTCGTCGTCGCGTACCTTCCCCGCGATCTTCCGGGCCTCGACCTGAGCGACCCGCGCACCATCCGCTACACGCGGACGGGCCCGCGAGCCGAGGTGAACGGCACGCCCGTCGATTACCTCTCGCAGATGTCCCATCTGCGGGTCGCGCGCAGCCGCGACGGCGTGCGATTCACCGTTGACGAGCGCCCGGCGATGGCGCCGCTCACCCACCTCGAGGAATACGGGATAGAGGATCCGCGTGCCACCCTCATCGACGGCACGTGGCAGATCACCTACGTCTCGGCCTCACGCCTCGGGATCACGACGAGCCGGGCGACCACCACCGACTTCCGCTCGTTCGCGCGTGAGGGCATGATCTTCCTGCCCGATCACAAGGACGTGGTGATCTTCCCGGCCCGGGTGCGCGGCCGCTTCGTCGCGTTGACCCGGCCGATGCCCGGGTCGTTCTCGCGGGTCTGCGGCATCTGGATCGCCTTCTCCAGCGACCTCGACACCTGGGGCGAGCACGAGCCGCTCGCGCTGCCGCGCTGGGAGATGTGGGACGAGGTGCGCACCGGCGCGAGCGCGGTGCCGTTCCTCACAAAGGAGGGCTGGCTCGAGCTGTATCACGGTGTCGACCGGAGCTCCCGCTACTCGATGGGTGCGTTGCTCTTGGACGCCGACGATCCGAGCAAGGTGCTCGCGCGATCGCGCACGCCGATCCTCTCGCCAGACGCCCCGTACGAGCGGGTGGGCCTCTTCGCCAACACCGTGTTCTCGTGCGGGCATGTCGCCCTCGATGACGACCGCATCCGCCTCTACTACGGCGCCGCGGATTCGGTGACGGCTGCCGCCGACTTCTCGGTGAAGGAGATCCTGGACACTCTCGGCGGGTGTTGAGGCAGCTCGCGCGGCTCACCCGACCGTTCCCGGCCGCCGGACCGGGTGCGTGCGCCCTCGCGGTGTACGAGATCGCGGGTGCGCTCGCTCCAGCTCGTGAGTCGGGCGAAGAGGGCGTTGCGTGCGTCGACGACACCGCCCGCGGGCTCGCACTCTTCTGCGACCTGTGGGCCTCCACCGGCCACGATCCCTTCCGCCGGCGGGCGGTCTCGTTCCTCGATTTCGTCCTCTGGATGCAGTCTCCGGATGGGCGCTTCGTGAACTTCGTCCACGACTGGAACGGCCAGCAGAACCACCTTGGGCCCACGTCGGTCGCGGGTGGCGCGTTCTGGCAGGCCCGCGGCCTGCGCGGACTCGCAAAGGCGTGGATCGTGCTCGATGACCCGCGCGTCGGTGACGCGTTCGGCCGCGCGCTCGCCTGCATCGACCGCTCTGACCAGGTCCCGCCTGATGTGCGCGCCGTGCACGTGGCCGCCCTGCTTGATGTGATCCGCGCAGGGCGCGAGCCGGAGCTGCGCGACCTGCTAGCGGGATGGTGCGACGAGCTCGCGTCGAAGCGGCGTGGCGACGTGCTCCTCGATGGCGAGACGGACGACGTCCACCTGTGGGGCCACTCGCAGGAGACGGTCCTCGCTCAGGCCGCCGCAGTGCTTGACCGAGCCGACCTCCTCGAGACCGCTCGCCGGAGCGCCGAAGCGGTCTTCGTCCCGGCGATCGCGTCGTGCTTCGATCTCCCGCTCGTCCAGCCCTATGGCGTCGCGTGCGCCGTGCACGCGATGGATGCGCTCGCCGTGGCAACGGGCGAGGGGCGCTATGTCGACCTCGCGAACGACGCGCGCGCCTGGTTCGACGGCCGCAACCCCGCCGGCCAGGCCGTCTACGACCGCACCACCGGCCGCGTCGCCGACGGGATCGATGGCGGACAGGTGAGCCGGAACTCGGGCGCGGAGTCGAACATCGTTGCGGCGGAGGCGCTCTTCGCGCAGGTCGCCGTCTAGACCGGCCAAGACTGGCCGAGACTGCGAGGCTACGCGCGCACGATGCCGAGCTGCCGCATCTGGCCAAGCGTGTCGAACGACGCGAAGATCTCCACGACCTTGCCGTCGACGACACGGAACGTGTCGATCCCGCGGACCTTGAACTCGTTCCCGTTCGGGAGCACGCCGAGGAGCGTGCTGAGGAAGGTCCCGTGCATGAGATAGCGCGTGCTCACCCACTCCCCGTCCGTGAATTCCGCTTCGAAATCGAAGCCGATATCGGGGAACGCCGTCCGGAACTGATCCGCGAAATTCCGGAAGGCCCGCCGGCCGACGAGCACGTCACCGTTCACCGTGGTGAAGCGGACGTCAGCTGAGAGCACGTCATCGACGACATCGAGCTCGCCGCGCACGATGACATCTTCGAAGCAGCGGCGCACGACCGCGATCGGATCCGTCCGCTGTTCTGTCTTCATGCGTTCCCCCCCCGCAGACGCACGGCGGTGCCTGCAGCCACATGATGCGCGCTCCTATGAGCTTCGGCGAGCGGTCCAGATCTCCTCGGGCGGCCACTGTCGCGCCCACTCCGGGCTCACGTAGCCGTAGTAGTCGTGCTTCGTGGAATCCTCGCGCGCGTACACGTCGATCAGGCGCTCGACCTCGAAGCCGCTCGCGCGCAGCAGATCGATCCAGGTCCCATGGGACAGGTGGTACTCGACGCCGATCTCGCCCGGCCACTCGACCCGGTACATGTCGGTCTGCGGGCGCATCAGCCGCTCGACCACGTCGCCCTCGTCGGGCGAGCAGAGATACGAGATGGTCGAGTTCGTCATGAAGACCAGCCGTCCACCGGGCCGGAGCAGCCGGGCTGCCTCGGGCACCCACTGGCGCGGGTCCGCCCAGAGGGAAGCGCCGTACTCGGAGAAGGCGAGGTCGAACGAGGAATCCGGGAGCGGTACGCGCTCACCAGGTGCGAGGACCAGCGGGAACGCGATGCCGGTCTCTGCCTGCAGGCGACGAGCGGTCGCCAGCTGCGCGGGAGTGGGATCGATACCGACCGGCCGGGCACCGCGTTTCGCGAGACGGGCAGAAAAGTAGGCGGTGCCACAGCCGAGCTCGACGACGTCGAGGTCGCGCACGTCGCCGAGCGGCGAGCCGAGGTCCTCTTCGCGAATGCCGAAGATGCCCCAGGTCAGTTCATCCCGAGACCACGCGTGGGCCGCGAAACCGTCGAGGCGCTCGACGTTGTTCTTCGTCCACTGCTCGACATTGCGCGCGATCGAATCGGGAAGCTCTCCGTTCACGGCTGCAGCCTAACGAGCGAACGCTCACGTGGACCAGGGCCACGGTTAGGCTTGCTCACGAAGAGAGCCCCGACGGCCGGGCTCCGCGTGCAGGGGTAGAACGACGACGAAGCGATCGGCTCCCAGCGACAAGACCACTCCTGAGTCCCTGTACCTGCGCCGGCGCGAGTTCATCAGGAACGCTGCGCTCGCTGCGGGGACCGCCGTCGGAGTCGGCACTGCGTTCTCCTTGCTGGTCGGGCAGGCACCGCCGCCCGATCCGCCCGAGCCGTCGGCAGTCAGTGGGTCCGCGCCGACGGCGACAGGCCCATACGCCGTTGACGAGGCTGTGACCCCGTACGCGGCGGTCACCACGTACAACAACTACTACGAGTTCGGGCTGGACAAGGGCGACCCCGCCCGGAATGCGCACACGCTGCGGACCCGTCCCTGGACGATCAGCGTCGAGGGTGAAGTGGCCCGCCCGCAGACGCTCGATATCGAGACGGTCCTCGCGTGGTTCCCACCGGAGGAGCGGGTCTACCGCATGCGCTGCGTGGAGGCCTGGTCGATGGTCATTCCCTGGCTGGGCTTTCCCTTGTCCGCCCTGATCAAGCGGCTCGAGCCGACGAGCAAGGCCAACTTTGTCGAGCTCATCACGCTCTCCGATGCGAAGCAGATGCCGGGGCAGCGGAGCCCGGTCCTCGAGTGGCCGTACATCGAAGGGCTCCGGATGGACGAGGCGATGCATCCGCTGACCTTCCTCGCGGTCGGCCTCTACGGCAAGGTGTTGCCCAACCAGAACGGTGCACCACTCCGTCTGGTCGTCCCCTGGAAGTACGGCTTCAAGGGAGTGAAGTCCATCGTGAAGATCCGCTTCACCGAGATCCAGCCGCGGACGACGTGGGCGCTCGCCGCTCCTTCCGAATACGGCTTCTACGCCAATGTGAATCCAGCGGTGGACCATCCGCGCTGGAGCCAGGCGACGGAGCGCCGCATCGGTGAGCTGGGCCGGCGCGCGACTCTTCCCTTCAACGGCTACGCGGAGCAGGTCGCCAGCCTCTACACCGGCATGGACCTGCGCAGATCCTTCTGACGAGACGCCCGACGGGCCGGGCGCCGCTGCCCTGGCTGAAGCCGGGCATCCTCGTCGGAGCGTTGGTCCCCCTCGCATCGGTCGTCGTGCGCGCGACGCAGGGCGTGCTGGGGGCGAACCCGATCGCGGTGATCCTCAACGAGCTGGGGCTCAGCGCGCTGATCCTGCTCATCGCGAGCCTCGCCTGCTCGCCCGCACGGCGCATCTTCGGCTGGACCTGGCCGATCCGCATCCGCCGCGAGCTTGGGCTCGTCGCCGTCTTCTACGCGTCGCTCCACCTGCTGACCTATCTGGTGCTGGACCAGGGCCTCAGCTGGAGCGCAGTCCTCGAAGACATCCTGAAGCGGCCGTTCATCACCGTCGGCTTCGCCGCGTGGCTGCTGCTGATACCGCTCACCTTTACCTCGACCGCGGCGTCGGTGCGGCGGCTGGGCTTCCGCCGCTGGCAGCGGCTGCACCAGCTCGCCTATCTCGCCGGCGCCTTAGCGGTACTGCACTTCATCTGGCGGGTGAAGCTCGACGTGAGCCAGCCGCTCCTCTATGCGGGAGTCCTGGCCGCGCTGCTCGCGGTGCGTGTGCTCTATTGGCGGCGGCGGAGGTCATGAGAGGTCCTCAGCCGCCCCGGAGCCGATCGAAGTACGCGGGCAGCGCATTTGGCTCGCCGAATCGTGTTCCCAGAACAACGCGCTCATCCGCATCGAGGACGACGACAGACCACGATGCCTTCGGAGGGCCGCTACCCATCTCGCCGATCGCGGTCACGACCCAGACGGAGCGGCTGGGATCCGCCGGTGGAAGGAAGTCCTGACCACCGAGCACCACTCTCAGATCGGCCAGGGACAAACGCTTCGCCGCGATCCTCGCGTTCTCCGGCACCGGCGCGAGCGACCGACTCGAGCGGATCGCGTCCTCCCGGGTGAGCGGCAAGATCGCCGGCCTGCGTAGCGACTGCTCCCCACGCCGGTACACCTCACGCAACGTCCAGTCGTGCCGTGGGTATCCGGCCGCGTCGCCCCAGTAGGCACCGTCCTTGGTCAGCACCTCGAAGACGAGCTCATGCTTCGCGCCGGCGCGATCCCTGGTGCTCACGAAGATCCGCGCTCGGCCGGCGTTGCGCGGGTCGTTGATGATCCCGGGCTCGCAGCAGGTACGCCACCACTCGATGAACTCGATCCGGAACTGCTGACCGGCACCAGCTGCGGCGAGCTCCCGCGTGAGATCGAGCCGCCGCGCTTCGAGATCTTGTGTCGGTGCACAGCAGGTCTGCCAGATGCCGAGCGCTCGTCCTTCGTCATCACGCGCAGTGGCTTCGAGGTATGCCTGCACTCGTGACTCCGGCGACGGATCGGAGAACGGCCCGTACGCCCAGAACGCGAGGGCGGCAAGCACCACGATCGGCGCCAAGATCAAGATCAGGAGTGTGCGGCGCATGCGGGGCGCGTCCTTCGCGGCAGGCGGACGCTGGATCGCCACCGGCGAGCTCACCGCACCTCGATCGTGCCGTCATGCGGCGACGTGTACCAGCTTCCCGCGGTAGGAAAGACCACCTGACCGGCAAACGTTACAGAGGCGCCGGGAGTTCCCGGCGCGCGCGTGCCCAACCGATCCGCGTGGGCACGAACGACGGGACGCGGCTCAGCGCAGGTGCGACACGTCACGGAGAAGTCGAAGCCGTCCGTCGTCGGGATAGGGTCTCCTGCAGCGGGTCGCACACGGAAGACCACCATCACCGTGCGCCCGACGGTTGCCGCCGGCTCGGTCGTCACGACCCAGTTGCCGAGCGGGAGTGACTCGCGGTGGAAGTTGGTCAGCTTGCCATCACGGCAGCTGAAATACGCGATGCGGTCACCCTCATCGATGTAGCCGCCCGACTCGCCGTTCGGCATCGAGTACCCGCCCTGCGAAAGAGCCATCGGCCCGAACAGACCGCCGGATGATGTCGAGCCCCCGCCGTTCGCTCGGCACTCGGCCGCCGCCGGTTGGATGAGCACCAGCAAGTACGCCACCGCCCCGACTCCGACGACGGCGCCCGCCAACGCGGCGCGCGCCGCTGCTCCCGAGCCGCGCCGAACGAGCTGACGAATGCCGAAACCCAGGAGCAGGAGCGCGACCGGCAGGATGAGCAAGCCGATGCTGAAGAGGGCGAGAACGCCGAAGACGAGCCCGCCGACCGCGATCCCGAAACGTGCGCCTATCGCGATCTCTCGGAGGCGCAGCACGATCACAACGCCGGCGGCGATCGCCAGGCCAGCGACGAGTGCGAACGCGGTGGAGTACGGCGTCACGTCGATGTGCATGGTGTCGCCGGCACGCAGCGCCATGAACCCGAGGTAGAAGCCACCGAAGAGCGCGGCGCCCAGCGGGATCAGCACTAGCTGCGTCCGCGAATCTCGCAGCGACTCAGAAATGCCGCCTGCGCGCCGCGACTCGATCAGG
>JBKJTV010000044.1:0-2929 GCA_046589985.1 Candidatus Limnocylindria bacterium
CGAGCATTTCCGCATTGTTCGTCTGGAACGCGGCTTCGTTCGCGCGACGCGGGACATCCTCCGGCCCGCTGGCCGAAGGGTGCACCTTCACCTTCCAGCCCGGAAGGGCCTGCGCGAACGCCCATCGCGCCCGCGCGGCATGGAACGGGGAGGTCACCAGCGTGAGCGGCCGCGGCGGCGAGCCCCGGAGGTACCGCGCGGCGGTGAGGACCGCGTTCCCGATCGTGTCCATCGACTCGTCCTCGAGGTGGATGCGCCTAGCCTCGACCCCGCCGTCGCGCAGCATCCTTGCGATGTGCTCGGCCTCGGATCCGCTCACGCGCGCACTCGCGGCCGCGGGTCCCGCCTCGGATGGCGGCGGGCCGCCGCCTGAGGCGATGACTACAGCGTCGGGATACGCGAGCGCGAGCGCAGTCGCGGCTGCCGCGCGCCGCAGCGTCGCCGCGTCGGGGGAGCCGTCCGGCAGCAGCCCGCCACCGAGCACGACGATGATCTCGCGCGCATCATCCACGCTGGACACGCCCTGACGATAGTCGCGAAGGAGGAAGAGATGCTCGAGTCCATCAACTGGATCGGTGTCGGAGCAGCCACCGTCGCGTCCATGGCGCTCGGTTTTCTATGGTTCGGCCCGCTGTTCCTGAAGCCGTGGATGCGCGAGCTCGGCAAGACCCAGGAGCAGATGAGCGGGGGAGCGGGGCTTCCGGTCGCGATCCAGGTCGTCGCCTCGATCATCACGGCGATCGTGCTCGCGATCATCATCGAGCGTTTCGGTCCCGGCATCCTGACGGGTCTCACGGTGGGGCTGCTCTGCGCGGCCGGCCTCGTCGCGACCACCCGACTCGCTGACGTGGTCTTCGCGCAGACCTCGTCGTCGACGCGCTACTGGATCGAGGCGGGGCACTCCATCGTCTCGTACTCCCTGATGGGCGCTGTCTACGGGTTCTTCGCCTAGCACCGACAGGCGAGCAGGGTCAGAGGAACAGAAGGGCGGGAGCTCGCGCTCCCGCCCTTCGTCATCTCGTCCGTCATCTCGTTGTGAAGAGGATCAGACCTTCCGGAGCTTGCCCATCATGATCTGGTAGACGGTGAAGTTGTCGGTGCCGAAGGCGTTCTTGTAGATCGGGTCGCTGTCCGGCGCCCAGCCCGTCACGCGCTTCTTCTCGTTGACCGGGTTGTTGCCATAGCGCTCCCAGAGCGGGACGACCGGGAGCAGGTCGTTGAAGGCGAGGATGAACTCCGTGACCGGAGCCTTCTGTGCGCCTGTGTCGAACCCCTCGGCCATCTTGTTGATGAGCGCGTCGAAGTCGACGTTGCCCTGCTTCAGCGGGAACTTGTAGCCACCGCCGGCGGGGACCGTGTTGTGCGTGCGCAGGTCCTGGATGAAGGATGCCTGCGGGTGCGGGTTGCCGATGCCCCAGCCCATGATCGAGATCTGGAAATTGCCGTTGTTCACATCAGGCAGCTGCGCCGAGCGGATCGCACCGCGCGGTGTGATCTTGATGCCGAAGGTGTTGAGGGCCTTCTGCGCGTGGTCCGCGGCGCTCGACCAGTCGGCGAAGTCGCTTGGGAAGAGGAGCTCGAACTCGAGCTTCTTGCCGTCCTTCGCGTAGATGCCGTCGCTGCCCTTGGCGTAGCCCGCCGCGCTCATGAGGTCGGCGGCCTTCTTCACGTCGTAGGCGTACGAGTTGAGCTTGGCCTGGTCAGCCGCGGAGACCCAGAGCGGGACGATGTTGTCGGAAACGCCGGCCATGAACTTCTGGACCTTCGCCGACTGGCCGTAGGTGATCGTCGCGCTCTCTTCCTTGTTGATGGCGTAGGCCACCGCCTGGCGAAGGCGCTTGTCCTGAAATGCCGCGGCCTTCTCCCAGTGGAAGACGATGGCCGGTCCCGTGTAGGCGGGACCGCGGACGACGCGGATCCCCTCGGCGGTGAAGGCCCTGTCCGTCGCGAGTGGGAAGCCGTGCGTCGCGTAGTCGACGTCGCCAGCGAGGACGAGCGGCGTGACCTGCGCGGTCTCGCCCTGGTAGATGACGAGCTTGTCGAAGTTCACCTGGTCCGCGAAGAGCCCGCCCGGGTTCTTCACGAGCGTGAGCTGCGCCTCGGTGACCGACGCGGTGTCGATCTTGTACGGGCCCGAGTAGACCATCGTCGGCCGAAGTGCCGCGAGGTCGGCGCGGATCGCCTTGATCTCGTCGCTCGCCGCGGTCTTGCCGGCGGCGAACTGCGTCGCAGCCTTCGCCGCGAGCTCACCGTAGATGGAATCCGGACGGATCGAGTTGCGCAGGATGAGGCGCTCGCCGAGGCTCGAGGGGGTCTTGAAGGTGAACTTGGCCTCGAGATCGCCCGCGGCCTCGACCTTCTCGATGTAGTTCCAGATCGCGAAGCCCTCCATGCGGCCGATCGTGTACGTCGTGACGACGTCCTTCGCGGTGACCGCTTTGCCGTCGGACCACTTGATGTTCGGGCGGAGCTTCACGGTGAAGACGTTGCCCGCGAGGCTCGACGACTCCGCGAGGAAGTACTCCCATTTCGCGTCTGCCCACCTGTACATCGCGAGGTTCGGCATGAAGGTGTCCTGGTAGACGCTGCCGGCCAGGATCGCTGCGCCGAAGTAGTTGAAGTGTCCCTTCGGCGGGAGATCGTACGGCCAGGCGCCGTTGAACTGGCCGCCCTTCACGGTGGCGGCACCGGTGCCCGGCGCGGTCGTCGCGCCAGGCGTCGACGTCGGCGCGCAGGCCGCGGCGACGATGCCGAGCGAAGTGAGCGTCGCGTCCCGTAGGAAGCGACGGCGTGAGACGGAATACTTGGTTGTCTTAGGTTCGGTCATGGGTCCCTCCCGCATCCTCGTTGCCCGCATTGAAACTGGTCTGTACCGGTTTGTCACGCGGCCTTCCGCCGCCGCGCGGGGGCAGCGGCGGCGATGAGATCC
>JBKJTV010000042.1:0-6943 GCA_046589985.1 Candidatus Limnocylindria bacterium
GTGACCGCGATGACGTCGTGCTCGCGGCAGAGCGACGCGATGAGCTCGAGCTCCGATCGCTCGAAGACGCGACCGGTCGGGTTGTTCGGAGAGTTCACGATGATCGCCTTCGTCCGCGGCGTGAACGCTCGCCGCAGCTCGTCCGGGTCGAGTCGGAGCGCGGTGCCCCGCAGCGGGACGTACACCGGGACCGCCCCGCAGATCGCCGTATCGGGGCCGTAGTTCTCGTAGAACGGCTCGAGCACGATGACCTCGTCACCGGGATCGACGATCGCGAGCAGCGCCGCGACCATTGCCTCGGTCGCCCCGCAGGTGACGGTGAGCATCCGCTCCGGGTCGACATCCATCCCGTAGAGCTCGCCGTACGTCCGCGCAAGCGCGCGCCGCAGCGACGGCGCACCCCAGGTGATCGCGTACTGGTTCACGTCCGCTTCGATCGCGCGCTTCGCAGCGTCCTTCAGCGCGGCCGGCGCGGGGAAGTTCGGGAAGCCCTGCGCGAGATTGATCCCCCCGTGCGCCTGGACCAGCCGCGTCATCTCACGGATGACCGACTCGGTGAAACCTTCGGTACGCGCGGCGAGGTGGCGCTTCGCGACGCGCATCAGTACCCGAGGCGCGGGTCGACGCGGTTGAGGAGCTGCTCGCCGGTCTTGAAGCGGCGGACGTTCTCCTGGATGAGCGCGAGGGAACGCTCGCGGACGGACGGTGACGAGAAGGAGGTGTGGGGCGTGACGATGACGTTCGGGAGGTCCCACCACTCGCTGTCCATCGGCAACGGCTCCGACCACCAGGCGTCGATCGCGGCACCCGCGATCTTCCGCTCCTTCAGCGCGGCCAGGAGCGCCGGCTCGTCGACGACGGCGCCGCGCGAGATGTTGATGAGCCACGCGGTCGGCTTCATGCGCGCGAGGACATCCGCGTCGACCAGTCCACGGGTCGCCGTGGTGAGCGGTGCACACACCGCGAGGTAGTCCGCCTCGGCGGCGACGTCCGCGAGGCGATCCGGGGTCACGGTCCCGTCGCCGCCGCTGCGGCGCACGCCGATCACGCGCATGCCGAGACCGCGCGCGATGACGGCAAGCTCACCGCCGATGCTGCCCATGCCGAGGATGACGAGCGTCGCACCACGCACGTCGGTGCTCTGCGGGTCGTCATGCCACTGGCGCCTGCCCTGCGCGGCGAAGCTGATCGGCAAGCGCTTCGCCGCGGCGAAGATGCTCGCGACGACATGCTCGGCGATGGCGAGATCGTAGGCGCCACTGTTATTCGTGAGTACGAACCCCGGCCGCTCGAGCTCCGGGATGAGGAGCCGCTCGACCCCGGCGGAGAGTGTGTGGTACCAGCGGAGGTCAGGCGCGACGGAGAGCAGGGCCTTCAGACGTTCGGCGTTCGGCCCGCCTAGCGCAGCCACGGCGGCGGCTGCCGGCGCCGGATCGTCGTCGGAGTAGAGCATCACGACCTCGTCCCCCTGCGGCAGGAGCCGATCCAGCTCCCCGAGCGTGCCGAAGCCACCGTGAGTGACCGGCGCGCCGCGGCGTGCACCGACGAGGACGGCAAGCTTCAACGGTGCTGGTCCGGCGAGCGGGTCACGGCTCGCGATACTAGCCGCGCCGATGTTCCTCTCCGGGACTCTCCTCAACGCGCTCGCCGTGCTCGCGGGCGGGCTCATCGGCACGTTCCTCGGCGATCGCCTGCCAGAGCGGCTCCGCGATAACGTCATGCGCGGCGTCGGGCTCTTCGCGCTGCTCATCGGCGTGAAGTTCGCGCTCGAGACGGGCCAGCTGCTGTTCCTGCTCTTCAGCATCGTCATCGGCGGCGCGCTCGGCTCGCTCGCGTCGCTGGATCTGCGGCTCAACGCGCTCGGCGACGCCCTCCAGCGACGCGTCGGCGGCGGGCGCGGCAGCGTGAGCGAGGCCTTCGTCATGAGCACGATCGTCTTCTGCGTCGGGCCGCTCACCTTCCTGGGCGCGATCCAGAACGGCCTCACCGGCGACGCGACGCTCCTCATCATCAAGAGCGTGCTCGACGGCACGAGCGCGATCGCGTTCGCGGCCTCGCTCGGCTGGGGAGTGCTCCTCTCGATCCCGGTGATCGTCGTGTACCAGGGCGGCGTCGCCGCCGGCGCGACCTTCCTGCAGGGCGCGCTCTCCGAGCGGCAGCTCCAGGAGATGAGCGCGGTCGGCGGGCTGCTCATCATCGGCGTCGGCCTCCGGCTCCTGCGCATCCGTGACGTCGGTGTCGCGGACTTCCTGCCGGCGATCCTTGTCGCGCCGCTCCTGGTAGCGCTCGCCGATGCAGCGGGGCGGCTCATCCGACCGTAAGGACGCCGCCGTGCGAAACTGGACACGTGAGGATCGTCGAGCTCCGCAGTGACACGTTCACCAAGCCGACCGCCGAGATGCGCAGGGCCATGGCCGACGCCGAGGTCGGCGACGACCAGTACGGCGAGGATCCCACCGTGAACCGGCTCGAGGAGCGCTCGGCCGAGGTCGTCGGCAAGCAGGCCGCCGTCTACGTCCCGAGCGGGATGATGGGCAACCTCTGCGGCGTGCTGGCTCAGGCGCAGCGCGGTGACGAGGTCGTCCTCGGCGACATGGCGCACATCCACCAGAACGAGATGGGCGCATTCACCGTGCTCGGGGGGCTGCACCCGCGCCTGGTCCCGAACCGCGACGGCCTCCCCGCCCTCGCCGACGTCGAGGCGGCCTTCCGCCCGGCCGGCGGCATGTACCCGCGCACGGCGCTGGTGTGCCTTGAGAACTCACACAACAACTGCGGCGGGGCGGTCCTCACGGCGGCCCAGACGCGCGACGTCGCCGATCTGGCGCATCGCCTGGGCGCGAAGGTCCACCTCGATGGCGCGCGTATCTTCAATGCCGCCGCGGCGCTCGGCGTGGATGTGCGCGACCTCGTGGAGCCGGTCGACACCGTGCAGTTCTGCTTCTCGAAAGGCCTCGCCGCACCCGTCGGCTCCATCCTCTGCGGTGACAGCGAGACCGTGGCGCGCGCGAGGCGGGTCCGCAAGCTGCTCGGTGGCGCGATGCGCCAGGCCGGCGTCGTCGCGGCGGCCGCGCTTGTCGGACTCGAGAAGATGCGCGAGCGTCTCGCCCTGGACAACAGGAACGCGCGGACGCTCGCCGACGGTCTTGCGAACGTCCGCGGTGTCCGCATCGACGCGGCAAAGGTCGCGACGAACATCGTTGCCTTCGAGATCGACCCGAAATGGATGGACGCCGGAGCCTTCCAGAAGGCCTGCGCCGAGCGCGGCGTCCGCCTCTCGCGCTACCTCGGCAACTCGCCCCGGCTTCGCGCGGTGACCCACGTCGACGTGACCAGCGAGGACATCGACCGTGCCCTCGGCATCGTCCGGGATGTGCTGGCCGGCACACGCCAGCCGGTGGCCGCCGCGGATTAGGCCCCGCGGGTGGACCAATGGCCGCCGGCCTTGGTACTGACGGGCTACGCCGCGGGGGAGTCGCTCTGGACCTCCCTCCCTATCCTGAACGAACCATGAATATCGCCAGGCGCGAGGGGGGCCAGTCGCTGGTCGAGATCGCGCTGATGCTCCCGATCTTCGCGTTCACCCTCATCGGCGGCGCCGACCTCGCGCGTGCGTATGCCCTCCAGCTCGCGGTCCAGAACGGCGCCCGCGCGGGCGCCGAGTCGTACGCGATCGACGCGTCGCCGACCGCGGCCGAGGCCCAGCTCGTGGTCTTCAATGAGCTGAACCGCACCCCGGGGATGAACGCCGCTCTCGCGACGGTCACGGTCACGAAGGCGCAGCCGGGTGGCAGCGCGTGCCTGACCCCCCCGACGGTCGCTCTCCCGTGCTTCGTCACCGTGCGCGTCCAGTACACGTTCACCACCAGCGCGGCCTGGCCGCTCATCCCGAACACGGCCACCTTCGACCGGACCACGACGATGAGGACCTTCTATTGATGCGCTTCGTGCGCGGCGAAGGCGCGCAGTCGCTCGTCGAGTTCGCGCTCACGCTGCCGATCATTCTCCTCGTCATCACCGGACTCTTCGACCTCGGCCGTGCGGTGTGGCAGGAGAACTCGCTCGCCTACGCGGCGCGCGAGGGGACGCGCTACGCGATCGTCCATGGCTCCGCGGGCTCGCCGGTCGCCGGCCCGTGTACGAACTGCGCCATCGCGGAGCTCACCACCGTGGTGCAGGCGGCCGCGCCCGGCGTGCCGAGCATCACCGTGCTCGTCG
This sequence comes from Candidatus Limnocylindria bacterium, assembly GCA_046589985.1. Taxonomy (GTDB): domain Bacteria; phylum Chloroflexota; class Limnocylindria; order P2-11E; family P2-11E; genus JACDAF01. The sequence goes on from JBKJTV010000042.1 coordinate 4,219, forward strand.
ACTATCCGGCTCCGGCGGGCGGCACCTCGTGCAATCACCGCAACTGCCTCGTCTCGATCATCGCGACCGCGCCCTTCGTGCCGATGCCGTCGCAATACCTCCTCGGTGGAACGTTCACGCTCACGCTGAAAGGGGCGTCCCAGTTGGTGATCCAGCGATGAAGAAGGCACTCCGCGGCTTCGCAGGCGAGGAGGGCGGGCAGGCGATCCTGCTCATGGCCGGGACGATGCTCGCGCTCCTGATGATGGTCGGGATCGCCGTCGACGCCGGCCAGCTCTACTCGGCGAAACGCACGATGCAGGAAGCCGCGGACGCGGCCGCGTTCGGCGGAGCGGTCGTCCTGTACCAGGGTGGGATCACGAGCGAGGCGACGGCCGCCGCGATCGCCGACTCGACGCGCAACGCGTTCACCGATGGCATCTCGAACGTGACCGTCCAGGTGTTCTCGCCGCCAAGCTCCGGGACCTACGCGCTTCCCCACGTGAACGCGTCCAGGTACGTCGAGGTGATCATCACCGCGCAGGTGCAAACGGCGCTCGTCCCGGCGCAGTCCGGCCTCACCACGGTCCGCGTCCGCGGCGTCGCGGGCGCCGAGCCGCTGAACAACGCCTACGCGATCATGTCGCTTGACTCCGGGAACACGGGTTGCGCGTTCAGCACGTCAACGAACGCGGACATACATCTCACGGGCGGCGGCATCCTGGTGAACTCGTCCAGCAACACCGCGGCCTGCAACAGCCAGACGACGGCCGCGCGCTTCACGATCACTCCCGCTCCTCCGAACGGCGTCGACATCAACGGCAATTCGGGCAGCAGCTGGCCTCCCGGGATGGACGTGGATGTGACCGCGCCTCAGCAGGCGGACCCATTCGCCGGGTTCCCGAAGCCGTCGACGACGGGTCTGCCGGTCTTCAACGCGATCCCCGGCGGCGGCAACCTCGATCCCGGCGTCTGGAACGTCGCACTCTCGGCGGGCGGCGGCACGACGCTCTGGCTGAACCCGGGCGTCTACATCCTGAAGGCGGGCGTCAACGCCGCAGGGAACGCGGACCTCATCAGCAAGCGCACCGACACGACCCCCGCGTGCGCGTCGAACTGCGGCGTCTTCATCTTCAACACGCACTCGAACTACCCGGGTGCGTTCCGGACCGGCATCGACACGTGCGGCGGGCTCTCGCTCGTCGGGAACTCGGCCTCCGACCTGCGCGCGCAGACGACGGGGACCTACGCCAACTTCCTCTTCTACCAGGACCCAGCCTGCACGAACGAGATGGTCATCGCCGGCAACGGCACGTTCAACGGGACGGGCACGATCTACCTGCCGAGCGCGAACTTCCGCTTCAACGGGAACCCGTCGACGCTGAACGGCTCGCAGCTCATCGCGAAGACCGTCGATGTCCAGAACGGGAACATCACGATCAACTTCAACGCGGGCACGAGCGCCCAGCCGATCCTGCCGCGACTCGCGGAGTAGTCCTCCCGAGCGGCTAGAGCCCGGCCTCGCGGGCAGCCAGCGTGGGCGGGAGCGATCCTCCCGCCAGCAGCCGGTCATGGAACTGGCGCATTCCCCACCCCGCGCGCTTCGCGCGTTCGCGCAGCTCGAGGATCGACGCGCGGCCAAGCGCGTACGAGGACGGCTGGAGCGGGTTCAGCGTGTAGCGGCGCACCTCGCCGACGGCGTTCGGCCGCTCGAGCTTCGGACCGTCGATCATGAGCTTCACCGCCTGCTCGAAGCTCATCTCGCCGGTGGAGAGCCCGATGTCGACGACGACCCGCGCCGCGCGCCAGAGCAGATCTTTCAGCCGCAGGAGCCGCGTCTCGGCGTCGCCGAGGTAGCCGAGGTCGGTCATGAGCTCCTCGACGTAGAGGCCCCAGCCCTCGATGAACACGTTCGAGCGCACCACCTTGCGCGCGAGGCTGGGCCCGTCCGCCGCGATGCCGAGCTGCAGATGGTGGCCCGGGTAGCCCTCGTGGCAGGCGATGACCGCGATGCCTTTGCGCGGGTGGCCCTCGAGTCGTTCGCGCCGGACCTGCGCCGGCTCGTTCGCCTGCGGGAGGGTGACCCAGAAGCGGCCGTGCCGCGAGCGCTCGAACGGACCCGGTCCGACGTACGCGGCGTACGGGTAGGTCGAGCGTGAGAAGTCGGGCATGGCCTCGACCTCGAGCGACTCCCCCAGGGCCGGTGTCGCGAGCTGCGCGGTGATCGTCGCCTGCCGCGAACGCTCCATCTCCACGCGGTAGGCCGCGACGAGCTCGTCCTCGGACGGGTGGTCGTCGCGGAGGCGCGCGACGCTCGCGCGCCACTCGGGGTCACCGAGTGCCTTCGCCGCCTCGGCGAGCTTCGCCTCGGTCTCGCGGTAGAGCTCCTCGCCGAACTGGCGCAGCGTTCGCGTGTCGTACGGGAGGAGCTCCTTCTCGCGCAGCAGCGCCTCGAAGGCGTCACGGCCGATCGCGAAGGTGCCGCGCGAGCGGCGCATGAGGTCGTCGCGCAGCCACGAGGCGTACGCGTCGAGGGCGTCGCCCGCACGCTTCCCCGCCCCGACGAGCGCTGTCTTCGCCGCGCTGCCCTCGGGCGCGACGCTCGGCAGGACCGCGCGCACGAACGTGGCGCCCGCGGTCGCGGTCTCGCCCGCGACGACGACCCACACCGGTGGCACGCGGTCGGGGTCGAGGTTCGACCGCGCGGCGTCGAGGACCGCCGGCGCCTGCTCGAGCCGCTCCGCGA
>JBKJTV010000176.1:0-9115 GCA_046589985.1 Candidatus Limnocylindria bacterium
TCCCGCTCACGATCTACCTCCTCTCGGGCTGGCTCGGCAGCCGCTTCCCGGAGCTCGCGCTGACGCACAGCGGCGGCCACCTCTGGAACGAACTCATCGGCTGGCCAGCCGATCCGCACCTCAGTCCCTTCCACTTCGCGAGCTACGCGCTGATCGGCGGCGGCTTCTGGCTCATTTCGGCGGCCTGGCGCGCGCTCTGGCAAGCGCAGCGGTCCGGCCGTCTCGCCGTCACCGGACCATACGCGCGGATCCGGCACCCGCAGTACGCCGGATTCCTCCTGATCATGATCGGGTTCCTGGCACAGTGGCCGACGATCCCGACCTTGCTCATGTTCCCGGTCCTCGTCCTCGCCTACAGGCGCCTCGCGATCGCCGAGGAGCGTGAGGTCCGCACCGCGTTCGGCTCGGAGTGGGACGCCTACGCCGCGCAGACACCGCGCTTCATACCGAGGCTCGCTCGGCTGAAGGTGGCCCTGAGCCGACGGTGAGGAGGTGCGCGACGGTGCATCCTGAGCATCAGACCCGTCCCTCGTGGGGGTCGGCGACAGCGTCCGGCAGCAGCGTGGCAGGCACATCGAGAGATGCGACGCCGATGCGGCTGTCGGCCATGCCGTAGTACACGTCGATCCGGTCGGGCCGGCCGAGATCGAGTCGCTGGTCGGCGCCCGTCGGGAAGACGACATTGTCCGCGACACCCGAGCGCTCCGCCTTCGTCCGCGGCACCAGGATCGGCTCCGGCGAGCGGTAGCGGATCATGCTCGGGTCGTGCCGGTCAAGGATGAGTGCCCCGGCGGAGTACCGCAGGGAGCGTGGTCGACCGGCATCTCCCGGGTCGCCGCTCACGCCGTGATAGATCACCAGCCAACCGCCGTCGACGAGCAGCGGCGGCGCCCCGCCGCCGACTTTGATCCGCTCCCAGGGAAAGACGGGCGACGCAAGCTGGTGATGCTCCTGGAAGTGGGTCAAGTGGCTCAGCCCGTCCGTCTTGGTCGCGAGGTCCTTGGGCGCGAAGTCGCAGTACGAGATCCAGAGGCATTCGTGAGCGAGGTCGACCTGTCTCGGCGCGGGCAATGCCGCGATCGCCGCTGGTTCGCTCCCGGGAAAGAGCGGCCGGTGGATCAGCGCGAGTGCCGGACGGCCGCTCGGGCTCGGCACGGGGACAGGGAACGGAAGGGCGTCCTTGTTCGGCACGCCGCCAAAGTCGACGTCGCCGTACCGCTCGAAGCGGACGGGGCCGAGACGCTCCCAACGGAACAGGTCCGGCGAAACGGCGAGGGCCACGCGCGGACCGCGCTCGGAGAAGGCCGTGTACGCCATCACGTACAGATCAAGCGGCGCGAAGAAAGTGACGCGCGGGTCCTCGCAGCCGTTGCGCTCGTAGTCAGCCGCGGGCTCGAGCGCGATGCCCAACCGTTCGACGCCGACCGGATCGCCGGCCGTGTCGAACCGGACTCGGGCGATGCCGATCCGCGAGAAGTTGCCGCGCCCGACGAGCCGAGGCAGGAGGTAGAGCTGGCCGTCCCGCCCCCGTGCGACCGCCGGGTTGAGCACGCCCTCGGCCTCATGGGAATTGCCGGGCTCGGACTCCATGATCACCCGGAGGCGACGGAGTTGGAGCGGCATGGACGCTTCTCGCGGGTCGGCCCGCGAAGCGCTCATACCCTCGCACCAGGGTACGCGGGGGCGGCCGATCCGAGAGACGGGCCCAGCGTCGCGATGCCGACGCCCGCCACCGCCACGGCGAGCCCGATGAATTCGAGCGCGCCGAGGCGCTCCCCGAAGACGGCTGCCGCGAGCGCGACCCCGAGAACGGGCACGAGGAGGAGGACGAGCGTGAGCCGCCCGATCTCCTCGTGCCTCGCGAGCTCGTTCCATACGACATAGGGCAGGGCGGTCCCGGCGAGCGCGAGGCCAAGGAGCAGCGCGGCGAACGATGCCGTCCAGCTCACGGTTGCGCCACGCTCGACCAGCGCCGAGAGCGCGAGCAGGGGCAAGCCGCCGAGGGCGAGCTGCCACGCGGTCATCGTGAGGAGATCGTGACGGCCGCCGATGGTCTTGAGGATCACGTTCCCGACGGCGAGGCTCGCCGAGGCGCCGAGCGCGAGCGCCGGTCCCGAGATGCCGTACGCGTCGGGACCGGCGATCGCCGGGAGCGCGATGAGCGTGACTCCGGCGAGACCGAAGCCGAGCGCGAGCGCCTTCGCGGCTGTGAGCGCCTCGCTCAGGAAGAACGCGGCGAGGACGAGCACGAAGAGCGGCTGGAGATTGCCCAGCACCGACGCGATCCCCGCGCCCGTCCGGCCCGGACTGAGGAACATCGCGCCGAAGGCGAGCGAGGTGGACGTGAGCGCGAGCGCGACGAGCTCGCGCCAGCGAACCAGGCCCGGCGCGACTGGACGGCGCGCGGCGACGACAGCCAGGAGCGCGATCCCCGCGATCTCGGCGCGGAGCCCGGCGAAGAGGAGCGGCGGCGCGAACGCGAGCCCGGCCTTGATCGCGACGAAGCACACCGCGTAGATGCCCGCGAGCCCGAGCACCGCCAGCATCCGGCCCTCCCGGCCCGGCATCAGGCGAAGGTGACGCGGGGCGCCGGCTGCCTCCCGTAGCGCGACGGGAGCCTCACCACCACGGCCGCAATGGTCGCGGTGCCGGACCTCCGGACGCGGGCTTCGCGAGAAGCGCCTGAAGCACGTCGAGCTCGCCGCGTTCGAAGCCCAGACGCACTCCCGCCATGTAGAGGCGCCAGGTGCGGTAGACGTCTTCACCGGCAAGAGCGATCGCTTGGTCCCGCGCTCCTTCGAGCCGTCGCACCCACGCCGCGAGCGTGAGGGCGTAGTGCGGTCGCAGGGACTGCACGTCGAGGACCTCGAACCCCGTGCCGCGCGCGCGATCGAGCGCCTCGGCGATGGTCACGAGCTCGCTGTCCGGGAACACGTGCTTGCCGATGAAATCCGCCTGCATGCGGACGCGCGGCAGCTCTCGTTGCGAGAACTCCGCGGTCGCGATGCCGTGATTCAGGAAGAGGCCGCCCGGGCGGAGCGCGCGGTACGCCGCGGCGTAGTACTCGCGAAGGTTCGCGCTCCCCACGTGCTCGAACATGCCGATCGACGCGACGGCATCGAACGGGCCGAGCCGAGCGAGCTCGCGGTAATCCAGGACGAGTGCGCGAACGCGCTCGGCGGCCCCCGCCCCGCGTGCCCGCGTCCCGGCCTCGCGCGCCTGCTCCTCGCTCAGCGTCACGCCGACCGCCTCGACGCCATAGCGCTCGGCCGCGTAGACGATCAGCGAGCCCCAGCCGCAGCCGATGTCCAGCAGCCGCTGCCCGGGACGGAGCGCGAGCTTGCGGCACACCAGATCGAGCTTGTCCTCTTGGGCGGCGTCGAGATCCATCTCGGGCGTCGCGAAATACGCGCACGAGTAGGCCATGCGCGGGTCGAGCCAGAGCGCGTAGAAATCGTTGCCGACGTCGTAGTGGAAGCGCACCGCTGCCCGGTCGCGCGCGACGGTGTGCCGCCGTCCCCGGAGGGGGACGCGGCGCGCGAGCGCGCGTCCCGAGCCCGCCCCGGCGCGCAGCCGGACGATATCGCGCAGCAGCGCGGCGCGCTCGGTCCATGCGAGCCGGCCGAGATCGAAGGATGCTCCGGTGCGCGACACCGCGGCGACGTCGCCCTCGATGTCGAAGTCTCCGCGCAGGTAGGCGTCGCCGAGCGCATCGGGCGTCGGCGGCCAGAGCGCGCGACCGAGCGCGGCGGGCGACGAGAACACGACGCGCGCCCGCACGTCCGAGGCCGGCTGATCGCCCGCGAGGCCGAGCTCGACGTCGGCGTCGGCTGGCAGGGCGCGCGCGACGAGACTGAGAACGCGGCGAGCGAGCGGCTCCGCGCGATCCGCCATCATGCCGTCAGGCTCGCAGGACGGGCTGAGGCCTCGCTGATTCACGGCTGAGAGTCGGCTGAGACCTTCCTCGCGCCCGCTCACCCGCTCGGTGGTCCGGGAAGGCGTCTCCCGTCTCGAGCGCTGCGATACCGCAGGCGCCCGAGGATGAACCCGGCGGCCAGCAGCACGACGAGCGCGACGCCATCCGCGGGGCCGAAGGACCGACCAGCCTCGATCGTCGACCACAGCCACGCGAGGGCCGCCATGCCGATAGCGATCCAGATCCAGAAGGTCACCGTGCGCCTGGTCACTTCACGTGCGCCGCCATCGGAGACGCGCTACTTCGCGCCGTAGCGACGGATCCCCTCGAGCTTCGTGCGCTTCAAGAGCAGCGCGTTCACGGCGACGAGGAAGGAGCTCCCCGCCATCGAGAGCGCCGCGATCTCCGGCCGCAGGAGCAAGCCGAACCACGGGTAGAAGAGACCCGCGGCGATCGGGAAGGCGATGGTGTTGTAGCCGACCGCCCAGACGAGGTTCTGACGCATCTTTCGCACCGTCGCACGGCTGAGCGCGATGGCACCGAGCACATCGAGTGGATCGCTCTTCATGAGCACCACGTCCGCCGTCTCCATGGCCACGTCGGTCCCGGCGCCGATGGCGATCCCGACGTCGGCCTGCGCGAGGGCGGGCGCGTCGTTGATGCCGTCTCCCACCATCGCGACGAGCTTCCCCGAAGCTTGCAGCTCCTTCACCTTGGCCACCTTGTCGCCGGGCAGGACCTCGGCGAAGACGGTGTCGAGGCCGAGCTCGCCGGCGATCCGCTCAGCAGTCGCGCGGTTGTCCCCGGTGAGCATCGCCACCTGGATGCCGAGTGAGTGAAGGCGCGTGATCGCCTCCTTCGCGGAGGGACGCACCGCGTCGGCGATCGCGATGATGCCGGCGGCCGCGCCGTCGACCGCCGCATACACGACCGTGCGGCCACCGCCTTCGAGCACGGCCGCGCGCTCGCCGAGAGCGTCGAGCCCGATGCCGCGGTCCTGCATCAGCTTGCGGTTCCCGACGAGGACGGCGCGCCCGTCGACCTGTGCCTGGAGGCCGTGCCCGGGGATCGCCTCGAAGCCTGAGGAGGCTGGCACCTCTGCGCCCTTTGCCTTGGCCGCGTCGATCACAGCGAGTGCCAGGGGATGCTCGCTCGACGATTCCGCCGACGCGACGAGGCGCAGGAGCTCGACCTCCGTCACGGAAGTCCCCGCGACGACGACGTCGACGACGCGCGGCTGGCCGACGGTGAGCGTCCCCGTCTTGTCGAAGATGACGGCGCCGATCTTGGAGGCCTGCTCGAGCGCGGTCGCGTTCTTGAAGAGGATCCCGTTCAGCGCGCCGAGCCCGGTCCCGACCATGATCGCCGTCGGCGTCGCGAGCCCGAGCGCGTCGGGGCAGGCGACGATCACGACTGTGATCGCGAGCGTGAGCGCAAATACGAACGTAGCGCCGGCCAGCCAGTACCAGCCGGCGAAGGTGAGCAGGCCGAAGAGGATCGCGGCCGCGACGAGCCACTGCGCGGCGCGGTCGGCGAGACGCTGCGCAGGCGCCTTCGAGTTCTGCGCGAGCTGGACGAGACGCACGATCTGCGCGAGCGCGGTGTCAGCGCCGACCTTGGTCGCCCGGAAGCGGAACGAGCCGGTCGTGTTGATGGTCGCGCCGATGACCTTCGAGCCCTCGCTCTTCTCGAGCGGCAGGCTCTCGCCCGTCACCATCGACTCGTCCACGCTCGAGCTGCCCTCGACCACCTCGCCGTCGACCGGGATCTTGTCGCCGGGCCGAATGAGCACGACGTCCCCCACGATGACCTCGGACGTGGCGACCTCGACCTGCTGGCCGTCGCGAATGACGGTCGCCTTCGGCGGCGCGAGGTCGAGGAGCGCGCGGATCGCATCTGACGCGCCGGCGCGGGCGCGCATCTCGAGCCAGTGACCGAAGAGAACGAACGCGAGGAGCACGACCGCAGCCTCGTAGAAGACCTCGCCCTCGAAGAGGAACGTCGCAGCGACGCTGAACAGGTACCCGCTGCCGACCGAGAGCGCGACCAGCACCGACATGTCGAGCGTGCGGTTGCGCAGCGCACGGTACGCGCCGACGAAGAACATCTGCCCGCTCCAGACGATCGCGGGGGTCGAGAGCACGAAAAGGAGGATGGCGGTCGGGATACCGAACGGAGTCGGCAGGCGAAGGCCGAAGACCTCGGTCGCGAGCGACGAGTATGCGAACACCGGGATCGCGAGCGCGAGCGCGAAGAGGAATCGGTTGCGCATGTCACGGACCATCGCGTCCATCGACATGCCGGCGCCGTGACCCATGCCGTGCGCCATCTGGGCCATCTCACCGCTGGGCATCGCGGTGGCATCCCCGCCCTGTTTCGCCGTCGCCGGCATCGTGTGGCCCGTGTGCTCGGCCGTTGCCGGCATCGCTTGTTCCGCGCGGTCGGCGGGCGCGGCCTGCGGGACGGCGCTGCCGATGACGGCCTTCTGCTCGTCGCGGCACAGGTTCTCGGGGACGATCTCTCCGCCGCAGCGGCAGCCGAAGTCGCCGATGAGCTTCCGGATGCGCTCGGCGCCGATCGTCGCTCCGTCGTAGCCGATGGTGACGACCTGGCTCACCGCGTTCGCCTCCGCGTGGTGGATCCCCGGCTCGCGGAGCAGGTGGCTCTGGAGCGCGGCAGCGCTGCTGCCCCGCAGCAGTCCAGCGGCTTCGAAAACGGTCTCGGTCATCTGACGACTCTGCATGTCCTACGCCGGGCGCGCGTCGCCGCGCGCCACCACGCGGTACCCGCCGCGAATGCGCCGCAGCTGGCGGAGCATCACGGCGATGCCCACGAGGTTCGTCGCGATCCCGAGCAGCATGAGCGGCGTGCGAAGCTCGACCAGGAATACCGCGAGGCCCGAGAGACCGAGGATCGGCAGGACATCGGCGAGGTGATGCGCGCAGCAGGCGACCATCGAGACACTGGAGGTCGCCGTGCCCGCGCCGGCGAGCGCAACGGACTCGCGCGCCATGGCGCGCTGCAGCAGGCGCAGGTAGGTGAAGAGGCCGACCTGGGTCCCGAAGCCGGCGCTGATGAGGCCGACGAAGACGCGGTCGCCCCACAGCAGCTCGAGCGCGTGCTCGGCACCCTGCGCCCAGGTGACCAGCCCGAGGTAGAGCCCGATCAGCGCGGCCGCGCCGAGCGCACCGAACGCGATGGAGAGCGCCGCGCGCCGGGTCACTGCGAGCGCGTCCATCGCAGCATGCGGGACGGCACGGCGACCTCGCGGATCTCGAGCTCGATGAGCTTTGCAGTGTCGAGCGAGGCACGGTCCACCGCTGCGAAGGCGAGTGTGCCCTCGCGGTGATGCCCGCCCTTCGGCGCGTCCCACGCGCTCGGCGCGACCCACGGACCGCCGTCGAGCCGCACGCGCGCCAGCGTCGCCAGGTCGAACCCATCGAGGTCCACGGAGTGCGTGTCCATGACGACGCGTACGGCCGGCGTGCCGGTCGCGAGCCAGCTCGCGACGACGGTGATCGACGCGGCCTCGCTGCGCTGCTCGCCCAGGGTCGGGGCCGTACCCGCCCCGGTCGTCGCGGAGCCCGTCGGGACGGACGGTGTCCCGCTGATCGATCCGCAGGCCGCCGTGACGACGGCAAGGCCGAGCATGAGCGCCACGGCGCGGATGGGCACCCTAGCTCCCGTTCACGGCACGCGCGAGCACTGTCACCGGACGATCAACTTGCCACGGAGCATGCCCATCTCGCACTGGAAGCCATACTCGCCGGCCTTCGCCGCGGGGAGCTCGACCGTCACGTTCTTCCCCTGGGGGAGTGGCGCACTCGTGTGGAAGTCGGGGAATACGACGCGGTCGGAGCACGCGCTCGATTCCTCGCGCAGGAAGCTCAACCGGATGGGTCTGCCGGCCTCGGCGACGATGAGGTCCGGCGTGTAGCCACCCTTCACCAGGATCATCGCCTCCTGGAAGCCGGAGGAGCCGACGACGGTGCGCGTCTCCTTGCCTTTGGGGAGGAGAAAGAACGCGCCGATACCGGCGATTGCGAGGATGCCGACCGCGGTGACGAGGATCTGATCGAGAGTCATCGGAGTGCCTCCTTAGGGCGGAAGTGCCGTAGGCGGTTCGCGTTGGTGATCACCGTCACCGAGCTGAAGCTCATCGCCGCGGCGGCGAGCAGGGGCGAGAGCAGGATCCCGAAGAGCGGGTACAGCAGCCCGAGCGCGACCGGCAGGCCGAGCGTGTTGTAGACGAAGGCACCGAAGAGATTCTGATAGACGTTGCGCATCGTCGCGCGCGACACTTCGATCGCGAGCACGACGCCATTGAGGCTCCCGCCGATGAGCGTCACGTCGCCGGCCTCGATGGCAACGTCGGTGCCCGTGCCGATGGCGAAGCCGACATCGGCCTGGGTGAGCGCCGGGGCGTCGTTCGTACCGTCACCGACCATGCCGACCCGCTTGCCCTCGAGCTGGAGCTTGCGCACCTCCATCGCCTTGTCGCCCGGGAGGACCTCGGCGCGCACGCGATCGATGCCGACCTGGCGCGCGATCGCATTCGCGGTGCGCACGTTGTCTCCGGTGAACATGACGACCTCTAGACCGAGCTCGCGCAGCCGCTTGATCGCGCGGACCGAGTCCTCTTTCACCGTGTCCGCCACCGCGACGAGCCCCGCCGCCTTGCCGTCCACGGCGACGTACATCGGCGTCTTGCCGTCCTCGGCGAGCACGATCCACGGTCCCGGTAGTCCGTCGAGCTCGATGTCGGCGTCGCGCAGGAAACGCTCGTTGCCGACGCGCACCTCTCTACCGTCGACCCTGGCGACGATCCCACCGCCAACGACGGCGGAGAAGGCGGTGACCGGCCGCAACTGGATCTTGCGCGCGAGCGCGCCTTTCACGATAGCGGCGCCAAGCGGGTGCTCAGAGCCGTGTTCCGCACTCGCGACGAGCTGCAGGAGCTGCTCCTCGCTGAAGCTCGCGAGCGCGACGACGTCGGTGAGCGCCGGCTCGCCCTTGGTGATGGTGCCGGTCTTGTCGAGCACGATCGTCTGCAGCCGCTGCGCACCCTGGAGCGACTCCCCTGAGCGGATGAGCACGCCGTGCTCCGCTGCCTTCCCGATGCCCGTCGTGAGCGACATCGGCGTCGCCATGCCGAGCGCGCACGGGCAGGCGATGATGAGGGTGGTGACCATGCCGATC
>JBKJTV010000292.1:0-3404 GCA_046589985.1 Candidatus Limnocylindria bacterium
CTTCGAAACCGACAAGGCCGCCCACGACAAAGAGGTCCTGCTCAGCTTTGCCTCAAAGTATCAAGTGAGTGCCAAGCAACGTCTGAGAGATTTTGCGGCTGGCACGGTATTGGGCGCAGTCTTGTCGCTTGGTTTCCTGACGCCACCTGTTACTCAGTACATCAATAATCAGTTGATGACTAACCCGCGCTGACGCGCAAACCACCACACAGTAAGGAAAAATCGCATGGCTAGTCATGACGGTGATGAAAACTTTCGTGTACAGAAAATGATACTTGCTGCTACAGATTTAGCCGCAGCATTTATTAGCACTACTAAGGCATGTCCGATAGACGAGTGTTTACCAGCCTTAACCAACCAGCCAGATTATAAAATCTACGATCTTCGGCAACCGGCACAAGCAGTTCTTCACATCGGCCTCGTCAGCAGTCAGGTTCGAATTGCAAAACTGGAAACAGAAATCCGTGCTATGCGTCTCGCCCTCGCTAAAGGCACTTTAGCCCCCGACCTGAACAGCCTAAATCTTTTCCCTTCCGAAAATTCGTTATTCGCAATATTCGAATCGGACTTACAACAAGTAACCGCTACCGGACAAATGCCAAAATTGCGAAGCTTCCAGCAACGTTTGCATAGCGCTTGGATAAGGTCACTAATAGCTGACGACGGACGCACCCTAGGTTTCACGCAATCGTTCCCCAAGGCCAAGTAAAATTCAAGCATAAAAATATGCCCGCACAGGTACAAAAGTAAAAACACCAACCAAAAGCTTGCCATATTAATTTCAACACTTAAAATTAACAATTAGAGCCAACAAAAAACTAGCTGCGGAGATATCAATGGAGAATCTAAAACTCATTGCGATAGCGGGATTTCATGTCGTGAATTTTCTCCTCACTTACACAAAAGCCTTAATCGACGCAGCCTTCCCAAGGCAAAAAATAAAAATAATTTCTGGCTTATTTTTCTACATATTTCTTATTACAATCCTGAACACACCACCAAATAAAATTCTAATACCACTTAGAAAAACTAAAGAGTTCCCTAAAGTCGAGTTTAAGTTCCCACCACCGCCACAGCTACCTGCGTTCGTTAACGCGAACGCTCCGAGGTGAATGAATATGAGCTCATTTTCAACACTTGTTTTGCTATGGCTCTTCGGGGCTTGGATTTTCGATGCCGGCGAGCTCTCAAACTTGGGCAGCATGCACGCAACCGAAGTGACACCACTCACGATTTTCGCCAGCTACTTTTCGATCGTCGGCCTGGCAGCCTTCGGGATTCTGTCATCGTGGGCCATGTTTCTCGGAATTTTCCGACTTCGGCAGAACGGGAATTTCTTTGGCCAACGGGACGGTAATGAAGCTTTTTTCTACCCGCTCCGTGTGATCCTTGCTTTAACCCTCTGTGCGCCGGTTATTCCCGTTTCAAGCGCTGGCGGTTCAGACATCGTGCTCACACCAGGACACCACTTGATCGGTGGGATAGCCAAAAGCGGAAGCAAATGGGGTGACGACGCGCAAACCCAAAGTTTCAAACTGATGCACACCTACAACCTCTTCAACGAGCCCACCTATGAGGTCTCAATCAGCAAGCCTGAAGCGAAGGGCATGATTGGCAACTGGCTTACCCTGGCAACGTCGGCCACCGGCTATTACGTTCACAAGAACCCTCAAGACCATCTGGCCGGCATCAGTGCAACCGACCTGGCCATCAAGCTGATTGAGGGTGCCTGGCGCCGTCAGTACACCGACAGTTCGAAACCTGGTTACTACGGGCCAGCTTCGTCGACGGATCAGTTCATCAACGAGATTCTCAACAACACCTCAATTCCCCTGATCCCCCCAACTGACGCGATCGCTGGCGCGATCAAACACAGCGACCCCACAGTGGCCGAGGGTCCCGGCGAAGGCACCGTCGGGCATGAGATGGGGTCTGAGAACTTCCTGTGCAATTACACCGGGGCCAGTGGATTCGCGGCATCGATCGTCTGCTCCGACGAGCAGATTGCGCTGCGCATCGCCAACGACAAATCCATTTCCCAAGGCCTTGCCTCTGCACAGCGGCAGATGTGGCAACGACTCGTACAAACACAGCTGAGCCGTCACATGAGCGTCAAGAACAACGCGACCGCCGCGCAGGCGGCAACTCTTTCTGCGTCTGCTCAAACCTACTTAGAGCAAGAAGCCGACTGGTACATTTCAAATGCAAAAATGACGATTAAAAATACTATCGCATCAAACTTGCTAGCAGAGTCAGAGAGCTACTTTAAATCCCTGCAAGAGTGGGGCTGGATGATGGGCGGAACATTCGTATTGCGCGCGGCGAACGACTTTACCCGAGCGCAAGGTTACGCATCGGAAGGTACGGCCAAGCTCTACCCCACAAGCAAACTAGCAGACCTCACCGTGGGGGATGATCTAACCAAACTGACAATGAACCAAGTCGAGCGGGAGCTGCGGGGAAAAGGAACCTCTACCAACTTTAAAGAGCTTTTTGGGCTTCAAATTTTGGGCACTGACCCCTCCAAAGCGAATCTCTACACTGTTGCGGCCTTCGGTCGTGAGCTTGCCGGCACTGGAATGATGTTCGTCAGTGGAAGTGGCCTTTCCTGGCTGACGAGTCAAAGCAAGGGATTTACAAAGGCACTGTTTCTGATCGGCGCCGTCTTGTTGATTGCCGGTGCCTTGATTGGCTACGTCTTGCCTGTTGTATTCGCGATTTTTGGATTGATGGGCGTGATCAGTTGGTTGACCTTTGTCGCCTCTGCGTTTTTTGGTGTCACCCTTTGGGGTGCTGCCCAGGCGGCCCCCAAGGGTGAAGAGCACACATCCCAAATGGCAGGCAAAGGCTGGAACACGCTAATCTTCATTGGCCTCTACCCTGTGCTCGCCGTAGGTGGATTGGCAGCAGCTGTAACCATCACCAGTATCGGTCTACCCGTCGTCAATACCATGATGTCTGGGCTATGGGGAATGATGGATAACGGTGTAGCAGACCTCAGTCAGCCATTCGATGCTCTGGCAGGCGTGTTGATTGGCTCCGTTATGATGGTGCTGATGACCTGCCTACTGTTTTGGTCGGTATGCATCACTTCCGCATCGTTGATCACAAACTTCCCGCGGACGGTTCTGAATATGATCTCGTTCTCTGAGCCTGGCCTAAACCCATATGAAAATACGGCTCAAGGCGTGATGGGGGGGGTCACCGCTATGGTTAAAGCTCCTCTCTCGATAGCTAGCAATGCACTCATGCGAAAACTTGTTACTCCAGGCGGTTCATCAGGAAGTCCTGGGGGAGGCGGACAATAGCATTTAAATAGATAGGGTGCGCTAGCAACCCTATCTATTTAGCTACAGATACTGCCGGAAAAATACCGGAAAGTTATTCACAATAGCTTTGTAAAT
>JBKJTV010000301.1:0-3018 GCA_046589985.1 Candidatus Limnocylindria bacterium
GCGCAACGAGCTCCTTCTCGACGCGCTCCCATTTCTCCTGAAGCTGCGTCACCGCCTCCGGAACTCGGGCGGGAGCGACACGCAGCGCGGCGGCCGTCCGTCCGAGCCTCTGCCGGAGCTCGTGGACCTCGCGCAAGGCTCCCTCGCCCGTAACAGCCTCGATCCGACGGATCCCGGCGCCGATGCTCTCCTCCTTCGTGATGAGGAAGAGTCCGATATCGCCCGTGCAGTGGCAGTGCGTCCCGCCGCAGAGCTCGCGGCTCGGGCCTGCCTCGACGACGCGCACCTCGTCGCCGTATTTCTCGTCGAAGAGATGGAGGGCGCCCGAGGCGAGCGCGTCCTGGATGGGCATCGCCTGCGCGCGGACGGACGCGTTCGCGAGGATCGCCTTGTTCACCGAGTCCTCGACCTGTCGCAGCTCGTCCGGCGTGAGTGCCCGGTCGAACGTGAAGTCGAACCTGAGATTCGGCGCGTGCACGAGCGAGCCCGCCTGGTGGACACTCTCTCCCAGGAGACCGCGCAACGTCGCATGCAGCAGATGGGTCGCGGTGTGGTTCCGCATGGTGTGGCGGCGCAGCTCCTGGTCCACGCTCGCGGTGGCGCGGGCACCGAGGCGCATGACGCCGTCGACGACCTTCGCGCTCATGACGATGACGCCCGGCGCCGCGGTCTGCGTGTCGGCGACGATCGCGCGCGCCTCGTCGGTCGTGATGGTCCCGCGGTCCCCGACCTGCCCGCCACCCTCCGGATAAAAGGGAGTGCGGTCGACCACGATCTCGACGTCCGTCCCCTCCGGCGCCTCCTGCACGGGCTCCCCGCCAACGACGAGAGAGCGCACCGTCGAGGGCGTCTCGAGCTCGACATAGCCGGTGAACTCGCTCCGCAGACCCTGCTTCTCGCGCTGGTCGGCGTAGTACTGGCCAAAGCGCATGGCGTCCTGGCTGAACTTCGCGGTCGCACGGCTTCGGCTCCGCTGCTCGTCCAGCAGGCGCTTGAAGCCGTCCTCGTCCACCTCGAGCTCCGCGTCTTTCGTGATCTCGCGGGTCATCTCGAGCGGGAAGCCGAAGGTGTCGTAGAGCCGGAAGGCGGTCTCGCCGTCGATGACGCGCGTCCCGCTCGCGCGGGCGCGCGCGATCGCCGCAGTCAGGAGCTCGAGGCCGGTCGAGAGCGTGCGATCGAACTTCTCCTCCTCGTCTCTGAGGATCGTCGGGATGCGCTCGCGCGCGCCCGTGAGCTCGTGGTAGTGGACCTGCATGTGCTTCACGACCTCGGTGCCGACCTGCGCCATCGCACCGGGCCGGAGCCCGAGCTTGCGCGCGTGCAACGCGCCGCGGCGGATGAGCCGCCGGAGCACGTAACCGCGCCACTCGTTCGACGGCTGGATGCCGTCGGCGATGAGGAAGGCGGCCGCCCGCGAATGCTCGGCGACGACGCGGATCGAGATGTCCGCCACGGGATCCTTTCCGTAGGTCGTCCCGGCGAGCGCCTCGACCTTCTTCACCAGCGGCTGGAACAGGTCGGTCTTGAAGGTCTCTCCGACGACGCCCTGGAGGACCTGCGACAGACGCTCGAGTCCCGCGCCCGTGTCGATGTTCTTCTTCGTGAGCGGGACGAGGGTGCCGTCCTCCTTGCGGTCGTACTGCTGGAAGACGAAGTTCCAGATCTCGATCCAGCGGCCGCAGTTCTCGCTCGGATCGCAGGCGTGCGCGGCAACGCCCGGCTGCGGGCCCCGGTCGACGAAGACCTCGCTGCACGGGCCGCACAGGCCGGTCGGCCCCGGGGACCAGAAGTTCGTGTCGTCGCCCTTCTCGAGATCGCCGAGCCGGTAGACCTTCTCCGGCGGCAGGTATCCGAGCTCCTTCGTCCAGATGTCGAACGCCTCGTCGTCGTCCTTGTAGATCGTGGCGACGAGCGTCTTCGGATCAAGGCCGAACTTGTCGACGAGGAGCTCCCAGCCCCACTGGATCGCTTCCTTCTTCCAGTAGTCCCCGATGCCGAAGTTGCCGAGCATCTCGAAAAAGGTGTTGTGCCAGGTGTCGTAGCCGACCTCATCGATGTCGCTCGTGCGGAACACCTTCTGCACCGTCACCAGACGCTTCGCCGGGGCCTGCTTCTGACCCGTGAAATACGGGACGAGGGGCTGCATTCCCGCGCTCGTGAAGAAGACGCTCGGGTCGTCACGGAGCACGAGCGGAGCCGAGGGCAGGCGGTGATGGCCCTTCTCTTCGAAGTGCTTGAAGAACAGCTCTTTGATCGTCGCGCTGTCGATCGCACCCTCCAACGAAAACGCGGGGACCAAGTCCCCGCGTCCCGTCACCGAGGATACCGGAGGTCGTAACGCTAGGACGTGCCCGGGGGACGGCCCGACTTCGTCGTGGAGCCGGTCGTCTCAGCGCTGCTGCCCCACTCGTGCTTCGCGTCGTCAATGAGCTCCTTGCCCTTCGTCTGCGCCTCGCCGGCAAGCTTCTGCGCAACGCGCTGCAGATCGTCAGCCCGCTTCTTCAGCTCGTCCCCGCGCGCACGCATCTCCTCGCGCATCTCGTCGCCTGCCTTGGGCGCGTAGAGGAGAGTCGCGATCGCGCCAAGCAGCAGTCCCATCAGGAATCCCATGTCGTCTCCCTTTGTCAGCGTCGGCGTCGGGTCTCGACTGCCGCTACCGCCAGCGATGCAAGTGTCGCGCCGATAACGGCCAGGAGCACGTGGGCGTCGCCCAGCAGCCCGAATCGAGCACCGGCCAGCTCGCCCGCCGATTGGGCGACGGCAGCCGCGGCGAGCGACGCGAGCCAGGCCGCGCCGATCCCACGCGGCCGGCCGAGGAGCGCCCGGAGCGCCGCAGGCACACCGATGGCGACGAGCGCAAGTGCGACCACCGCCGGAGGCATCAGCGGTCCTTCGTCAGAGGGGCGGGCGCCGCGAAGATCGTGAGCGCGCCCGCCCGCTTCGCCTGCTCCGCGACGAACGCCCTGACCGGGAGCCGCGCGAGCCCGGCAAGTGCGAACAGCGGGACCAGGAAGAAAT
>JBKJTV010000052.1:0-11683 GCA_046589985.1 Candidatus Limnocylindria bacterium
TCGTCGTCGTCTTGCCCGCGCCGTTCCGCCCCACGAGCGAGACGGCCTCCCCGCCCCCGACGGACAACCCGACACCCTGCAGGACATGCGAGCCGCCGTAGTACGCGTGGAGGTCCACGACCTCGAGCGCGCTCACACCGTCACCGCCTTGCCGAGATAGACCTCGTTGACGCGCACGTCGCCACGGATCTCCTCGGCCGTGCCGTCCGCGATGACGCGTCCCTCGTGCAGCACGCTCACGCGGTCGGCGAGGCGGAAAACGACATCCATGTCGTGCTCGACGATGACGATCGTGAGCGTCCGCTCCAGCGAGGCGATGAGCTCCGCGATGCGCGCGGTCTCGGCCGGCGACATCCCCGCGGTCGGCTCGTCGAGGAGCAGCACCCGTGGCCCGGATGCAAGTGCCACGGCGAATTCGAGCTGCCGCCGCTCCCCATGGGACAACGACCGCGCGAGCGCGCGCTCGCTGCCGGCGAGCCCGACGCGGGCGAGCAGCGCGTCCGCGGCGTCGAGCTCCGCCTGCGGTGGTGAGGTCAGCGGCCGATACGGTCCGCGCCTCGCGGCGATCGCGAGGGCGACGTTCTCGCGCGCCGCGAGCGACTCGAACAGCTCATTGCGCTGGTACATGCGCGCGAGCCCGCGGCCCGCACGTTGCCACGTGCGCTTCCCCGTCACATCCTCGCCGGCGAGGTGAACGCTGCCGCCGGTCGGCGGAAGCTCACCGGTGAGCACGTTGAACAGGGTCGTCTTGCCTGCGCCGTTCGGGCCGATGAGCGCGCGCCGCTCGCCCTCCGCGATGGAGAGGCTCACCCCATCGAGCGCCCGGATGCCGCCGAACTCGCGCCGGAGCCCGCGGACCTCGAGGGCCGGCGCCGTCACCTCGCGACCGCCCGGGCGAAAGCGCGCCGGGCGAGTCCCACGATCCCCTGGCGCGCAAGGAGCACGAAGGCGATGAACAGCACTCCAAGTACGGTCTGCGAATACGGGATGGACGACGAGAGCACGCGCTCGATATAGAGGACGACCGCCGCGCCGAGCATGGGACCGAGCAGTGTGCCGGCGCCGCCGATGAGGACCATCACGAATGCGGTCACCGATGTCCCGATGCCCGCGTCGCTCGGCGACACGAATCGCGTCGAGTACGCAGCGAGCGCGCCCGCCACGCCGGCGAGCGCGCCGGCGAGGACGAACGCGGAGAGCTTGAGGCGCGTCGTGTCGTAGCCGAGCGCGCGCATCCGCCGCTCGTTCTCACGCACACCGACGAGCGCGCGGCCGTAGGTCGAGCGCTGGATGCGCCAGAGCAGGAGCGTCACGGCGAGAAAGACGACGACCACGAGCATGTACATGCGGTCCGGAGCGGCGAGGTCAAGCTCGCCGATCGCGGGACGCCGCACGCCGGGGAATCCGTTCGATCCGCCGGTGACGTCCGTCCACTGGAACGCGATGGCGAACACCATCTGCGCGAACGCGAGCGTGAGCATGAGGAAGAAGATCCCGACCGAACGCACGACGAGCGCACCAATGAGCAGCGCGAGCGCGGCGGCGACGAGGACGGCCGCGCCGAGCGTGACGACGAGCTGATCGGTGCCGAGCCGCTGGCCGGCGACCCCCGCCGCGTACGCCCCCGCCCCGAAGAACGCAGCGTGGCCGAGCGACGGCATTCCGGCGTGGCCAATGAGCAGGTCGAGCGAGAGCGCGAACGTGGCATAGACGAGCATGTCGCGGAGGACGGTCGTCGCGAAACGTGAGGACTCCCAGCTGGACGACCAATACGGGAAGGTGAGCAACGCCGCCGAGACTGCCGCGAGACCGGCCCAGGTGAGTGAGCGCCTCATCGACCGATCCGGATACGCCCGAGCAGACCGGTGGGCCGGAAGAGCAGGACGAGCGCCATGATCGCGAAGATGAGCGCCAGCGCGAACTCCTGGAACAGCACCTTGCCGAACGTATCCGCGGGCCCGACGAGGGCGCTCCCCGCGACGGCTCCGCCGAGTGTCCCGAGCCCGCCGACGACCACGACGACGAGCGAGTAGATGAGACCGTCCACATCCATGCCGGGCTGCAGGCCGAAGACGGGAGCGGCCACGACTCCTGCGAGGCCCGCGAGCGCGGAGCCGACGGCGAAGGTCACGGCGAAGAGCCGGTCCGTGTCCACCCCGAGCGCGCCGAGCATCTCCGCGTCGCCGACGCCCGCGCGGATGAGCATGCCGAGGCGCGTGCGCCGGTAGACCACCGCGATGACCGCGGCGAGCGCCACGCCGAAGCCGATGACGAACAGGCGATACGTCGGGTACGCGTTGCCGAAGATCGCGACCGAGCCGTCGAACGGCGGTGGGAATGCGAGCGAGCGGACCTCCCGGCCCCACACCAGACCAATGAGATCGACGACGACGAGGGAGACGCCAATGGTCAGGAGGACTTGCTCGAGATGATGCCCGCGCAGGCGCCGCAAGAGGAGCGGCTCGAGCACGAGCCCGAGCAGACCAAGAGCCAGCGGCGCGACAACGAGCGCGATCCAGAACGAGCCGGTCTGCTGGACGACGGTGAGCCCGATGTACGCGCCGAGCATGTAGAAGGCGCCGTGCGCAAGATTGACGACGTCCATCATCCCGAACACGAGCGACAGGCCCGCCGCAAGGATGAAAAGCAAGGCGCCGAACGAAAGGCCGTTCAGCGCCTGCTGGAAGAGCAGCTCGGGGCTCATGGCCTAACGATGCGTTACTTCCCCGGGTCCGTCACCTTCGCGACCTTGTCGATGATCACGTTCACGGTCTGGCCCCCGGTGGTGCGCACCTCGCGGATGTAGATGTCCTGGATCGGGTTGTGGGTCGCCTTGTCGAAGGCGAAGTCCCCGCGCGGGCTCTTGAACTTCACGTCCTCGAGCGCGCGGATGAAGCGGTCCTTGTCCGTCGTGTCGCCACCGGTCGCCTTGAGCGCCTCGTCGACGGCCTTCATGCCGTCCCACGCCTGCACGGCGAAGACGTCGGGCAGGAGGTTGTTGTACTCCTTCTTGTAGCTGTCGACGAAGGTCTTGTTCTCGGCGTTATCGAGCTCGACGCCCCAGAACAGCGAGGTGACCGCGCCGTTCGCGAGCTCCTTCACTTCCTTCAGGACGTCCTGCTCGGTGAGGAAGCCCGCGCCGTACATCTTGTAGCCGGCCGCGTTCATCCCGAGCTGGTTCCAGGCGCGGATGTAGCCGATCGCGTCGGCGCCCGAGAAGAAGGAGTACACGTTCTTCGTCGGCTGCGCCTTGATCTGCGTGACGAACGGGAGGAAGTCGGCGTTCCCAAGGGGTGGCGCGACCGGCGTGCCGGTCGTCGTCCCACCGTTCTTCGCGAGCCCGGCCTTGAAGTCCGCGGCCGATTCGGTGCCGAAGCCGTAGTTCGAATAGCAAAGGAAGAACTCCTTGATCCCCTTGCCCGACACATACTCGCCGATCGGGTAGCTGATCTGGTAGCTCGAGAACGACGAGCGAAAGGTGTACTTGCTGAAGCAGGCGGGCGTGCAGTTCGGGACCTGTCGGCTGAAGAAGTTCCCGCCGGCGTTCGTGACGATCGTGATCATCTTCGCGGAGTCAACGATGTTGCGGATGCCGTAGGCCTGCGGCGTCGGGACGACGCCCATCATGAGATCGACCTGATCCTGATCGATGAACTTCTGCGTCTTCTGGAGCGCGGTCGGCGTGTCATTGGCGTCGTCCTCGTAGATGAACGTGACAGGGCGGTTCGAGAGCCGTCCGCCCGCGGTCTTCACGTATAGGTCGCTCGCGCGCTTCATCGAGGCGCCGAGCTCGGCGTACACCTTCGTGGCGGGGAGGAGCTGGCCGATCTTCAGCGCCTTGCCCGCGGTGGCCGCCGCGGTGGCCGCCGCGCTCGTCGGCGCGTTCGGCGCGCTCGCGGTGCCGGGCGCGCATGCGGCAAGAGCGGCTGCCGAGCTCGCGACGAGGAGTTGGCGGCGGCTGAGCCGGTAGGTGTAGCCACGCTTCGACTGATCACGGTGCTCGGTCATGACATCCCCTCCACGCAGGTGCGGCTTGGCGCGAGCCTAGGTCCGGTGAGGCTGTCCGGCAACAGAGCGTCGTTTCCGCGAGGCGGGAGCTACTTCTTCAGGACGAGCGCCGTGAGCTCACCTTGGAGCACGCCGCCGGGGCCGCCGCCCACCATGACCGATCCGATCCCGGACCCGAAACGCGTCCGGACGTCGACGGTGTGGGTGCCCGTCGGGAGCTGCAGGCTGAGGCTGATCGCCCAGGTATCGACGTCGGTCGTCCCTTCCGCGACGGACACGCGGCGCAGGCCGCCCTCGGTCCGCAGGCCATTGACGAAGACCGCGACGTCGGCGCTCGCCCTGCCCATACCGGACATCGCGACGCCGCCGTCAGTCGAAACGTAGACCACCGCGTCGGCTGGGACGACGACGTCCAGGCTCAGGCCGGGCAGCTGCACGAAGCTTCCGTTCGCGAAGACGCCGCCAGCGCCGTAGGCGGTCGTGACGCTCTGACCCGTCGTGCCTGCGGGACCCGTCGCGCCGGCCGGGCCCGTCGCGCCAGTCGGGCCGGTCGCGCCAGTCGGGCCGGTCGCGCCAGTCGGGCCAGTCGGGCCGGTCGCGCCGGTCGCGCCGGCGGGGCCCGGCCCGTTCCAGCTCAGAGGAGACCAGCTCTTCCCGCAGTCTTCGCCGGGGCCGACGATGCGCACGGCGCCACTGCTCTGCTGGACGCAGGCATTGATGACGCCTGTCTCGGCGGTTGCCGCGTCGCCCGCGATCAGGACGAACGCAAGGCCGGCGATGAGTGCTCCGGTGCGGAACGTGTGCTTCGTCATGTGTGTCTCCTCCCTCGCTACAGCGACGGAGGTCGAACCTAGAGGCGTCCCCTAGGTCATGGTCAATAGGCCGAACGCGACGCCATGGGAGGAGTGACGCGCTTTACGGTTCGCGCTCGAACAACGTCGCCAGGCCCTGCCCTACCCCGATGCACATCGTGGCCACCCCGTAGCGCCCGCCCCGTCTCTCGAGCTCGCGGAGCAGTGTCCCCGCGAGCCGCGCACCCGACGCACCGATGGGGTGGCCGACCGCGATCGCGCCGCCGTTCGGATTCGTGCGGTCCTCCGGCAGGCCCAGTTCACGAAGGCACGGGATGACCTGTGCCGCGAAAGCCTCGTTCAGCTCGATCGCGTCGAAGCGATCGGCGACGAGACCCGTGCGCTGCACGAGCTTGCGCACCGCGGGTATCGGTCCAAGACCCATGACGTCCGGGTGCACACCGGCGGAAGCGCTCGCGACGATGCGGCCGAGCGGCGTGGCGCCGAGCGCGGAGAGCCGCTCGCGCGCAACGACGACGAGCGCCGCGGCGCCGTCGTTGATGCCAGAGGTGTTCCCCGCCGTGACAGTGCCGCCGGGCTTGAACGCGGGGCGGAGCTTCGCGAGCCTCAGGGCGGTGCTGTCAGCCCGCGGATGCTCGTCCTCGGTGACCTCACCGACGGCGACGATCTCTCCCGCGAAGAATCCGTCGGCCTTCGCGCGCGCGTAGCGCACCTGGCTGCGCGCCGCGTACGCGTCCTGGTCCTCGCGCGTGACGTTCCTGTCGGCGCAGACGTTCTCAGCCGTCTCGCCGAGCGAGATCGGGTGATAGCCGAGGTCGTTCATCCGCGGATTGACAAGACGCCAGCCGAGGACCGTGTCGACGATGGTGCGCTCGCCGCGCGGGAATGCCTCCGACGGCTTCAACAGGACCCACGGCGCCCGGCTCATGCTCTCCACGCCACCGGCGACAACGACGTCGGCCTCGCCCGATCGGATCCGACGCGCCGCGTCGTTCACCGCCTCGAGGCCGCTGCCGCAGAGCCGGTTCAGCGTGACCCCGGGCGTCTCCTTCGGAAGCCCCGCGAGAAGCGCCGCCATGCGGCCGACGTTGCGGTTGTCTTCGCCGGCCTGGTTCGATGCGCCGAAGACGACCTCATCCACATCCTCGTCCTTCACACCGGAGCGCTCGAGGGCCGCGCGGATCACGTGCGCGGCGAGGTCGTCGGGACGGACGTGCGCGAGCGCGCCGCCGTAGCGGCCGAACGGCGTCCGCATGTAGGCGATGACGATCGCGTCGCGCGGATCCTTGCTCAATCGCGGCTCAATCGCGGCTCAATCGCGGCTCATCTGCCCTGGAACTTCGGGGAACGCTTCGCAAGGAACGCACGGACGCCCTCGGCGTAGTCCCTTGAGCGACCGGCGCGGTCCTGGAGCGATGCTTCGAGCTCGAGGAAAGAGTGGAAGTCCCGCTCCCACGATGCATTCAGGCCTTCCTTCGTCAGGGCGAACGCCTCGGTCGCGCCCTCGGCGAGCTCCCGCGCGAGCGATCGCCAGCGCTCAGCGAACTCGGCCTCCGGCCACACGCGGGCGACGAGGCCGATCGCGAGCGCCTCGTCCGCGGTGACGGTGCGCCCGGTGAAGGCGAGATCGAGCGCGCGGCCCCAGCCAACGAGCCGCGGGAGGAAGAACGCCGAGCCGGCGTCCGGCACCAGGCCGACCTTGCTCCAGGCGGCGCGGAAGGTCGCCGAGGCGCTCGCGACGCGCAGGTCGCACGCGACCGCGAGGCCAAGCCCGGCTCCCGCTGCGACGCCGTTCACCGCGGCGATGATGGGCTTGCGCATGGCGCGGATCGCCTCGATGGACGGGTGATAGCGCCGACGGAGCTCGTCGCCGAGCCGCAGGTCTTCGCCGCCCTGGATGGCGACCGCACGATCCCGCAGATCCTGTCCCGCGGAGAAGGCGCGTCCCGCACCGGTGATGACCACGGCTCGCACGGACTGGTCGTCCGCGACCTCGCGCAGCGCCGCACCAAGCGCGTCCGTGAGCGACTCGTCGAACGCATTCAGGACGTCCGGCCGGTCGAGCGTGAGGATCGCGACACCGCCATCACGCTCGACGCGAAGGGGCCTCGCGTCGGCCGGTGCTGTCACTTTCCCTTGAAGACCGGCTTCCGCTTGTTCACGAAGGCGTCGACGCCCTCCTTCTTGTCCTCCGTGGCGAAGAGGAGATAGAAGGCCTTCCGCTCGAACTCGAGGCCCGCCTCGAGCGTGGACGAGAACGCGAGGTCGATCGCTTCGGTGGCAAGGCGCACGGCGACCGGCGGCTTCTCCGCTATGGTCCGGGCGAGCGCCTTCGCGTCTTCCAGCCACGACGCCGCGGGATACACCTGCGCGACGAGGCCTATCGCCTTTGCCTCGTCCGCCTTGAAGCGGCGTCCGGTGAGGATGAGCTCCATCGCGACCGACTTCCCGACGGCGCGCGTGAGCCGCTGGGTGCCGCCCGCTCCCGGGATGATCCCGAGGTTGATCTCCGGTTGGCCGAACTGCGCCGTCTCCGACGCAACGATGATGTCGCAGGTCATCGCGAGCTCGCAGCCGCCTCCGAGCGCGTAGCCCGAGACCGCAGCGATGATCGGCTTGCGGATCTTCCGGATGCCCTCCCACTTCGTGGTGAGGTCCTGCGCGAGCATCGACACCGGCGTCGCCGTGACGAAGGTCTCCTTGATGTCGGCGCCTGCGGCGAACGCCTTCTCGTTCCCGGTGAGCACGATGCAGCGGATCGCCTCGTCATCGTCGAGGGCGCGCAGCGAGTCGAGAAGCTCGCTCATGAGCTCTTCGTTCAGCGCGTTCAGCACGTCCGGCCTGTTCAGCTGGACGACCGCGATTGGCTCCTCGCGCGTGACGATCAAGGTGTTCGGCATCGTCCCTCCAGGGTGACTATCGCTCAGGCGCGTGTCGCGCGCACGGCCCAGGCGCGGGCGATCAGGTCGATCGAGCCGTCGGCCGCGATCGGGAGCGTCGCGTGGAGCTGATCGCGCAGCGCGGTCCGGCGCTGCTCGTCGAGGGAGGCCACGAACGCGGGCGCGGGCCCGGTCGCGCCGAGGAACGGCTTCCAGTAGTCGTCGAAGTCTCGAAAGCGCGTCGGGACGTCGATCGGCCACGTCGCGATGCTCGACAGACCCGCCTCAGCGAAGGCCCGTGCGAGCGCCTCGGGGCGGCAGATCGGGGACCGCAGGCTTTCCGCCAGTCCTGCGGCGTTCGGATCGATGACGACCGCGGCCTCCCAGAACCGGCGCATCAGCTGCATCTCGCCCGCGTAGTCCCAGACGTAGGCGGCAGCGAGACCTTTCGCACGAAGGACGCGGCGCACTTCCGCGAGCGCGGCAGCGAGATCCGGGATGAAGTTGAGGACCAACGCGCACACGACCACACCAAAGGCCCCGTCGCGGAATGGCAGCCGCTGCGCGTCACCGACCGTGAAGCGGCCGCGCACGTGCGCTGCGGCGTACCGGACGAACCTCTCGGCTGGATCGAGCCCGCAGACATCGTGTGCACCCCGACGCGCGACCTCGGCCGAGAGCGCGCCCGTACCGCAACCGAGGTCCAGCCACCGCGTCGCCGTCGGTGCGTCGAGCCGGCCAAGGAATTCGGACGCCACGAGCTTGCTCCAGCGCCCGATGTAGCTCTCGTACGCGTCGGCATTCGACCAGATCGCCTTTGGGTCCTTCAAATGAGCAGTCCCGCCGGCGGCGGTTGGCAGGTCGGGCAGTAGTCCGTTTCGTCGTCGCCCTTCCGCGTGCGCCGGAGGTTGGACCCGCAGCGCGGACACGGCGTGCCGTAGCGCCCCCGCACCTTCAGGTGCGAGCGCACCTTCACGCCGAGCTCGGGCGGCGTGCCGGCCTCGACTTCGTCGACCGCGCGCGCGAGCACGTGCTGCATCGCGACGTAGAGGCCCTGCTGCTCGTCACGCGTCAGCGAGCGTACGGCGCGCTTCGGATGCAGCCTCGCCTCCCACAGGATCTCGTCGGCGTAGGCGTTCCCGATCCCGCTCGCCACACGTTGATCCTGCAGGAGATTGCGCACCTCGCCGCCGCGCTTCCGCGCGCGCTCGAGGAACTCGGCTTGCGAGATGCGCGGCGCGTCAGGTCCGATCTCGGCGAAGCCGGGCACGGCGGCTTCGGGTGCCTCCCCCTGGAAGACATAGACCTTCCCCATCCGCGTGTCGTCCCGGTAGCGGAGCTCGAGCCCGTCGTCGAGCGCCAGGCGGAGCCGTGTGTCCTTCGACGCGGGGGCCTCCCTGCGCTTCAGAAGGAAGAGCCCCGAGAGCATCGGGTTCACCACGACGGTCACGTTGTCGAGGTCGAACAGCATGAACTTGCCGCGGTGCCGCACCGCCTTGAAGACCCTGCCCAGGAGCAGCTCCTCGACCGGGCGGGTCGAGCGGATGACGACGGGGTCTCCGACCGTCACACCGGTGATACGCCGCCCCGGGAGCGCCCGCTCGAGACGGCCCTGCGCGACGTGGAGGTCGGGCCACTCGGGCATGGCTAGTCGGGCACGGCTGCGAGCCAGGTCGGGTCCGGCAACCCCAGGCGCCGCGCGATCCACCCGAGGGAGGCCTTCAGCTGGCGGCGCTGCACCGAGCGGAGCCGCGGCAGGCCCTTCGGTGCGGGGCGCCAGGCGCGGTCCGAGAAGTAGCCGCAGATCCCCGCGAGCGCCGCGTCGACGGCCGTCGCGCGCAATGGAAGGACCTCCTCGTACCAGGCGAGCACGCGCTCGGGCGCGGGGCCACCCTCCATGGCGATCGCCTGCGCGAACGCCGCGACGTCGAACTCGGCCGGCCCGACGCTCGCGAATGGCCAATCGAAGATCCGCAGCCGTTCGCCCTGCAGCCGCAGATTGTCTGACCGCGTGTCGAAGTGGAGCAGCGCGAACGGGGAGCGCAGGCGCGCGAGCCGGCGCTCGCCGTCGAGCATGAGCGGCAGCGCGACAGCAAGCCACTCCTCGGCCTCGTCCGTCCGGCGGCGCGCGAGGGCCGCAACGCTGGACAGCTGACGGCGCTCGACCAGGCGCGCCCAGAAGCCCGCGAACTCGACATGCTCCCGGCGCGAGAGCCAGCGCGGCAAACGCGTGCCGAGCGTGCTCGCGTGGAAGCGCGCGTAGTCGCGGGCAGCCGACCTGGCCTTCGTAGCCGTCCAGGGAGGGATCGTCGTGGGGCCGAGGTCCTCGAGCAGGATGGCGTGCCAGCCGTCGCGCTCGAACGAGCCAAGGAATGCCGGCGCCCAGCGCCGGATGCGGTCGCCCAGCGTGCGGTAGACGCGCTCCTCCTTGTCGACCGACCACTGCACGGCGCTTCCACGCGGCAGCGGATACGTCGACTTCACGAAGGCCCGGCTGCCATCGGCGAGAGCGATCCGGAATGTCGCGGAAGGCGCGTACCCGCCGTAGATCCGGGCGGCACGCACCACCGGCGACCCAAGGACCCGTGCCACCTCGTCCTTTACCGCGCGGGGGACCGCAGACCAGGGAGGTTTCGGCTCGGCTCCGCGGCGCGACATGGGCGAACGCTAATGCGTCCGCTCGGAGGCGCGGGCCCGGGTGGCAGCCCGGTCGCCCGGACCCGACACTTCCCTCTGTGCCGCCCATCACGACCGAAGCGGTCGTCGCGCTCGTGACGCTCACGGCGATGGAGATCGTGCTCGGGATCGACAACGTCGTCTTCATTTCGATCCTGGCCGGGCGCCTGCCCGCGCGCGAGGCCGCCCTCGCCCGACGGGTCGGCCTGGCACTGGCGCTCGTCATGCGGATCGGCCTGCTGCTGGCGATCTCGTGGGTGATCGGGCTCACGCGGCCGCTCTTCGAGCTCGGCCGGCCGTTCTCTGGACGCGACCTCATCCTCCTCGGCGGCGGCCTGGTCCTCATCGCGAAGGCGACCTGGGAGATCTACGACAAGCTGGAGGTCGCGCACGAAGAGCGCGCGAGCGCCACGACGCGCGGCGCGTTCGCGTTCGTCATCGGCCAGATCATCGTCATGGACATCGTGTTCTCGCTCGACTCGGTCATCACCGCGGTCGGCATGGCGAACGAGCTCTGGGTGATGATCACTGCGATGGTCATCGCGGTCGCGATCATGCTTGTCTCCGCTGAAGCCATCAGCCGCTTCGTCGAGGAGCACCCGAGCGTGAAGATCCTCGCGCTCGCGTTCCTCCTGCTCATCGGCGTCATGCTCGTCGCGGAGGGGAGCGGCCAGCACCTCGGCAAGGGCTACATCTACGCCGCGATGGCCTTCTCGCTCTTCGTCGAGCTCCTCAACCTGCGCTACCGGCGGAAGCGCGCCCCGCTCGCTCTACACGGCCGCTTCGAGCGGGAGCGCAGGTAGGGCGCGGCAGACCTCACGGATCCGCATGAGCGTCCGCTCGTGCGCCGACGCCCGCGCGCAGCTGCTGCCAGGCCTCTCGCGCCTCCTCGACGGATCCCTCGTCCTCGATGGTCGAGATGTCGCCCGGGTCCTGGCCGAGGATCACGGCCTTCAGCACGCGGCGCATGATCTTGCCGCTGCGGGTCTTCGGCAACAGGTCGACGAAGTTCAGCTCGCCGATGACCACCAGCGGGCCAAGGTCCTTGCGGACGGTGGCGATGAGCTCCTGCCTGAGCTCCTCCGTCGGCGCGTGCCCCTGCCGCAACACGACGAACGCGGAGATGACCTGGCCGCGCAGCTCGTCGGGTCGACCCGTGACGCCGGCTTCCACGACGGCAGGATGCCGCAGGAATGCCGTCTCGACCATCGCATCGGCACCATCGAGGTCGAGACGGCATTCCTGCGGCACCCTGCCGTCGTGGAAGCCGGCGTCACGGGTCGACCCGACGAGCTGCGCGGCCAGGTC
>JBKJTV010000074.1:0-5384 GCA_046589985.1 Candidatus Limnocylindria bacterium
CATCGGCAGGCCGGCGCGGGCCGCCGACGCCATCGTCACCCGCGACGACGGCACGACGCTCGACCCCGGTACGGAGGCCGAGTGGGCCGATTGGGTCGCCGCCGGCGCGACCCGGAACTGGTGCCGGCGGAACGAGCTCATCGACTGGCTCGACCTGTACGGGATCGAGCGCGGCTTCGTGCCGGATGTCCTGCGCGCCGGCTACGACGAGCGGCTCGACTTCGGCCGCTGGCTCTCGGAGCAGGGCCAGCGATTCGAGGAGATCGTCTTGAACCACCTCGCGACGCAGGTCGCGCTCACGCGGATCGCCGGCGACCGGACCGACGCCCGATCCCCCCGTGCGGCGCTCGAGACCTGGCGCGCGATGGAGCGCGGCGACGCCGCGATCGCCCAGGGTGTGCTGCGCGACCCGCAGGCCCGCATGTACGGCAAGGTGGATCTGCTGGTGCGCTCGGACGTGCTCGCCCTGATGTGCGCGGATGCCTTCGCTGCGGACGACGATCACCTCGCACCGGCACCCGCGCTCGGCGGGGCACCCTGGCACTACCGGGTCGTCGACGTGAAGTTCACGACGCTCGGGCTCCTGAAGGACGGCGGCCTCTCGACCGCGAGCGAGCTCGCGACGTGCGCCCAGGTCTGGGCCTACAACGCCGCGCTCGGCCGCCTGCAGGGCTTCGTCCCGCCGTACGCCTATGTCGTCGGGCGCGCGTGGAAGCAGGGACAGGAGCGCGGCGATGTGTGCTGGGAGCGGCTCGGCCGGGTGGCACGCGATGCGTTCCTCAAGGGCCGCGACATGACCCTCGGTGACGCCGTGGCCGATGGTGCGGCCTGGGTCCGGCGGGTCCGACAGGGTGGCGCCGGCTGGGACGCGCTGCCTGTGCCGAGCGTGCCCGAGCTCTGGCCGAACATGCGCGAGGACAGTGACGGCCAGTGGCACCGCGCGAAGGTGGAGCTCGCGCGCGAGCTCGGCGAGATCACGCTCCTGCGGACGGTGAACGTCGGCCACCGCAGCACCGCGCACGCTGCCGGGATCACGAGGTGGGATGACCCGCGCGTCAGCGCGGCGACATTGGGGGTCTCTGGCTCGCGCGATCCCGAGACCCTGGACGCGATCCTGCGCGTCCACCGCGAGGGTCCGCCGATCCAGCCGGAGCGCATCGCAGCCGACGAGGGACACTGGCGTGAACGCGCCCCGGTCGAGCTGTATGTGGACTTCGAGACCGTGAACGACCTCGACGACGACTTCAGCACCTTCCCCCGGCGCGGCGGCACGTCTCTCATCTTTCAGATCGGCTGCGGTCGCTTCGACAGCGGTGTCTGGACATTCGCGCAGTTCACCGCGCGCGAGCTCACCGTGGACGCGGAGGGCAAGATGATCGACGAGTGGATCGCTCATCTCGACCGTCTCGCAACTGAGGCCGGGCTCCGCTCGCCGAGCGAGGCGCGGCTCTTCCATTGGTCGGCGGCGGAGACCGTGTTCCTGGACACCGCCTACCTCTCCGCGCGCGAGCGCCATCCGGCCAAGCACTGGCCGGACCTCGGCTGGTATGACGTCCTGCGCAAAGTGGTGCAGGCGGAGCCCGTCGTGATCCGCGGCTCGATGGGCTTCGGCCTGAAGGCCGTCGCGCGAGCGTTCCACGCGCATGGCTTGATCTCGACCGAGTGGGGCGAGGGCCTCGCCGATGGCACGGGGGCGATGGCAGGGGCGTGGTCGTCGGCGCGTGAGGCGCGGCAGAGTGGGGGCACGCTGACGAGCGTCGCGCTCATGCGCGAGATCGACCTCTACAACGAGATCGACTGCCGCGTGATGGCGGAGGTGCTGGATCACCTCCGGCGAGAGCACTAGTCAAACCCCGGTCCCGGCTCGACTTCGTCTGCGCCGGCTCCCGGGGGCCCTGCGGCTCGGTCGGGCGAAGCTCTCCCTCGCCTACACCTTCTCCAGCGCGGCGTCGAGGTCCGCGATGATGTCCGCGGGATCTTCGATGCCGACAGAGATCCGCACGAAACCCTCCGTCATGCCGAGTCGCGCTCGCTCTGCCGGATCGAGGCGACGGTGCGATGACACCGGCGGGTAGAGGACCTCGGTGAAGAGGTCCCCGAGCGTCGTCGCAGACGCCGCGAGGTCGAGCGCGTCGAGGAAGCGGAATGCTGCGTCGCGCTCGTCACGCGCGAGCGTGACGCCGACGACGCCGCCATAGAGGCCGCCGAACTGCCGGGTCGCAAGCTCGTGCTGCGGATGACCGGGCAGTCCCGGGTAGCGCACCTGGGCGATCTTTGGATGGGACTGCAGATGCGTAGCGACCGCGAGCGCGTTCTCGCAGTGGCGGCGCATGCGCAGGTCGAGCGTGCGCAGACCACGCAGGCAGAGCCAGGCCTCGTGCGGCGGCAGATAGGCACCGTCGAGCATGACGCGCTGCTCCAGCGCGGCCCCGAGCTCTACGGAGCTCGCGACGGACCCGCCCATGACGTCGCCGTGGCCGTTGAGGTACTTCGTCAGCGAGTGAATGACGACATCCGCGCCGAGCGAGGCCGGGCGCACGAGGACGGGCGTCGCGAACGTGGCGTCGACGGCGACCATCGCACCAGCGGCGTGGGCGACACGGACGATCTCGGCGATATCGACGACGCGCAGGTACGGGTTCGAGACGGCCTCGACGAGGACGAGCGACCCCGGAGGGGCGCCGCCGAACGCGGCAGGGTCGGTGGCGTCGAGGAACGCGACATCACGGTCCTCCTCCGTGCGCATGCGCTCCAGGAGAGCGCGCGTGCCGCCGTAGCAATCCTCCTGGACGACGAGCGAGCCCCGGAACGTCGTGAGCAGCGCGTGGAGCGCGGACATCCCGCTCGTGAAGCACGTCGCACGCGGCAGCTCGTCGAGATCGGCGAGGAGCTGCTCGAGCGCGGCCGTCGTCGGCGAGCCGTACCGCCCATAGACATAGCCCGGACGCTCGAGCCCGAACACCGCGTCCTGCTCGTTCATCGACTGGTAGTCGAAAGCGACGCTCTGCACGAGCGGCGGGACGACGGGGACGCCCGCGCCCGGTGGCAGCGAGCGGCCGCCGCGGACGACCTTGGTGCCGACGCGCCGTGCCACGTTCGCTAGCCTACCCGCGATGATCTCGGTCGAGGACTTGGCAAGGCTGCGCCGCAACACGGAATGAAAGCGGGCCGCGTCGACGCGACGCGGCCCGCTTCAGAACGCAAGTGACCCGTGCGCGCTAGCTGGCCTGCTTCGTCGACTCCAGGGACTTCGCGCGCTCGATGAGATCGGCGACCTTCTGACCGCCCTTGCGACCGATGCGCTCGAAGTGCCCGCTGCCATATTTCTCGGTGACGGCCTTGCCGCCAAGGCGGCCGATGCGGCCGAAGTACTCGGGCCCGTATTTCTCGGCGGTGCTCGAGCCGCCCTTCTTGCCGATCTTCTCGTAGAACTCAGGACCGTAGCGCTCGCTGACGAGCCGTCCGCCCATGCGGCCAGCCTCGGCCACGGTCATCGCGCCGCCTTCCTTCTTTGCCATCTTGCTGCCTCTTTCCCGAGGTCTACGGCTGTGCCGCACCCCGCGCTGTTCACGTTTGGGACCAGTATCCGCAGATGGGGTGCCGCCCGAGACGTCCGGGCAGTGCGGCAGGCAACGAATGCGTAACGGGCGGACAACGATCTGGCGCACGGTCGGCCGCTCAGCGCGAGACCGTCAGGCGAGCTGCGACTCCAGATCGATCGGCTCCTCGTGCACGAAGAGGAGGACGATCACGGTCGAGAGTAGTCCGGCCGTCGCGCAAGCAAGGCCGAGCGCAGGAAAGCCGCCCGGGCCGTCGATGATGAGCCCGCCGACGACGGCCCCGACGACCATCGCGAGGCTGATGACCGATGAGGTGACCGCGAGCATCGTCCCTCGCGCCTCGGGGACCTGCTCCCCCATGAGCGCGTTGTTCGTCGTGAAGCGCGCGCCGATCACCGATGAGAGGACGAGGTTCAACGCGGCCGCGGCGGCGAGCGGCAGCGGCAGGTTCGTCAGGGCGAGGAGGAGCACGGCGGAGATCGCGATGCTGGACCAAACGACGCGCCGGTGACCGAGGCGGTCGCCAAGGCGACCGCCGATCTGGCTCCCGACGAGCGCGCCAACACCAAGGGTGAGCGTCACGGTCGCAGCGACGCTCGGCGTGAGGTCGTGCACCTCCTCGAAGTACACGACGACGTAGGTCGCCCAGGTGAACCAGAAGAACGCGCCGAGCAGGCTCGAGACCGTCGCCGCCATCGCCGAGCGGCTCGACGCGATGCTGCCAAAGAGCGCGCGGGCCTTGCGGACCTCGCCTTCCGGCCGGTCGCGCGGGATGACGGACAGAACGACGAATCCCGCCGCGATCGCAATGACCGCGACGAGGAGCAGCGAGGCGCGCCACGACGCGAGCTCCGCGATGATGCCGGCGAGCGGTATCCCGACGATCGAGGCGAGCGTGTTCAGGCCGACGACCGTGGAGATCGCGCGGCCTCGTTGGAGGTACGGGAAGCTGTCGCCGATCGTCGCGTTCATGTTGGGGAAGAGCACCGACGCGCCGATGCCTGCGAGCGCACGCATGAGGATGAGCAGCTCGAACGTGGGCATGAGTGCCGCGAGCGCGGTGCAGACGCCCATCAGCAGCGCACCTCCGACGAGGAACGGCTTCCGCCCGATACGGTCCGAGAACGGCCCGGCGATGAGCGCGGTAACGATGCCCGGGAGCCCGTATGCCGCGACGACGAGGCCCGCCGTGCCGATCGACACGTCGAACTCCCGCGCGATCTGCGTGAGCACGGGCGTCATGACGACATTCGCGTAGACCGCGCCGAAGGAGAGGAAACCCAGCGCGCCAAGGAGGATCCGTCGCTCTGCCGGCGTCACTCCAGCTCGGCGAAAGCGCGGATGAACCGTCCGAACGCGCGGATGTGGTCCACGTAGTCGGCGATGGCGATGTTCTCGTTCGGCGCATGGTTCGCGGATCTCGCATTGCCTGAGCCGAAGCCCGTGGCCGGGATCCCGAGCTCGTCGCACACCTGCGCCATCGGGCCGGAGCCCGCCATGAGGGGGTAGACGACGGGCTCGACGCCGTAGGTGTCGCGACACGCGGCGATCGACGCTCGCGCGGCAAGGCTGTCGGCGGGCCAGCGCGACGGCGCCTCGCCGTGGTGCGGCACGAGCTCGATGTCCGCGAAGCCGCGGCGGTCGAGGTGCTCGCGCACGAGCCGCCGCACGAGCGCCGGCGTGAGGTCGGGAACGAGACGAAAGTCGATCTTCGCGCTCGCTACCGCGGGCAGCACCGTCTTTGAGCCCTCTCCCTGGTAACCGGAGGTGAGTCCGCAGATCGTGCACGTCGGCTCGAAGAAGTGCTTGCGCTTGAGCTCGAGC
>JBKJTV010000101.1:0-2943 GCA_046589985.1 Candidatus Limnocylindria bacterium
GCTCGAGATCGCCGTCCAGCGCGAGATCACCGCTCACCGTGACGATGTCGGCCTCGCGAACCCGGCAGTGCTCGACGCTGAGGTCGCCGCTCACCGTGTTCGCCTCGAGACGCCCGACGAATCCGATGCAGGTGCAATCGCCGCTCACGGACTTCAGCCAGAGCGGGCCCTGGACGTCCTCCACGGTCACGTCGCCAGAGACGCTCTGGATCTCGATCTGGCCACGGACGCCCGTGACGCTGAGATCGCCGCTCACCGTGTGCGCTTCGACTGAGGCCACCCGCGGCACGGTGATGAGGAAGTCGACGCTCACCCGCCCGCCACGGAACAGATCGAGCCAGCCGCGGTCCTGCTCATAGAGATGGGGCTTCACGTCGATGACGTTGCCCTCCTGCTCCATGCGGACCTCGACGTTCTGGAGGAGGCGTTTTGCCTTCTCGGCACTGGAGCCGCGCACGCGCTTGCGCGCCTGCACGCGGACCGTGCTGTCCGGCCCCGTGACGACACGCGTCTCACCCGACACGTTGCGGGTACGGAGCTTCGGTGGGGCGTCGACGCTGAAGACGCTCTCGACATCTTCGGTGAACTCCTCACCAGTCGGGTCATCGCTCATCGCGCACCACCGTTCTCCAGGAGCGACGCGGCGTCCTCAGGTGCGATCCGCCCTTCGGCAAGCTCGCGGAGGATCTCCTTGCGGCGCTCCGTATCGCGATCGGGCTCGGCCTGCGAAGGGAAGCCGAGGGCGCGGATCACGGCGTCGAGCCGCGAACGCACCGTCGGGTAGGAGATGCCGAGGTCCCGCTCGACATCCTTGAAGCTGCCCCGGCAGCGGATGAACGTTTCGAGGAACTCGAGCTGCTCAGGCGTGAGCGAGTGGAACCGTCCGAGCGCGAACGAGCCCTCGAGGCTCGTCCCGCAGCTCTCGCACTCGAGCCGGACGACGTGCAGCGATTGACTGCAGATCGGGCAGCGGGCGATCACCGCATTGCTCATGAGGGCCACTTTGCGAGTACACCTCATCGCTAGTCAAGGACATATGAGCGATATGTAGCGAGGTATTCACATTCCTGAGGTCGAGATCGCCTCCCGGATCCGCTCAGCGAGCGCCGGACCGACGCCGGGGACCGCGGCAAGCTGGTCTGGCGGAGCCTCGCGCATCGCCTTGAGGGAGCCGAACTTGCGCAGGAGGGCACGCTTCTTCGCCGGCCCGATACCCGGGACGTCGTCGAGGATCGACCGGACGGCCCCGCGCGCGCGGACCTTTTGGTGGTAGGTGACGGCAAAGCGGTGGGCCTCGTCCCTGATGCGCTGGACGAGGAAGAGGGCCTGCGAGCGGGGCTCGAGGATCACGGGCTCCGCGCGTTCCGGCAGGAAGAGCTCCTCCCGCTCCTTCGCGAGCGCGGCGATCGGCACGTCCAGCCGGCCGGCTTCAGAGAGGACCTGGCGGCCGACCGAGAGCTGACCCTTTCCCCCGTCGAGGATGACGAGGTCGGGCTCGGGCCACGGCGTCGGCACAGCCGGGGCCGCCCGTGCGGGGGTACGAGCGAACCGGCGGCGCAGCACGTCGCGCATGTTCGCGAAGTCGTCATTGCTCTCGTCCAGCTTCGACCGGAAGCGCCGATAGAACTGCGTGGCGGGGCGGCCATCCTCGAAGACGACCATCGACGCGACGACGCTGGTGCCCTGGATGTGGCTCACGTCGTAGCACTCGATCCGGCGCGGTGGTCCTTCGAGCCCGAGCGCCTGGGCGAGCTCGTCCAGGGCTTCGCGCTTGTTCTCGCGGTCGGCCATCCACCGGACGCGTTCCTGCTCGAGGGCATCGGCGGCGCCCTGCACCGCGAGCCCGAGGAGATGCCGCTTGCGGCCGCGCTGCGGCACGTGCAGCCGCACCTTCGTCCCGCGAAGCTCCTCCGCGAATGCGATGAAGGCGCCCGCATCGGCGACGGCCTCGGGCACGACGATCTCGGGGGGCATCGTCGTCGCTGCGGCGTAGTGCTGGCGGAGAAAGGACCCGAGCACTTCGGCCTGCGTCGCACCTTCAGCGCCCTCAAGGAAGAAGTGATCGCGCCCGACGATCGTCCCTTCGCGCACGCGCAGCACCGCGACTGCCGCGTCGCCCTCGGCGAGCGCGGCGGCATGCACGTCGTAATCGTCACCCTCGTAGGAGTGCACGTCCTGACGTTCGAGGGTGCGGTCCATCGCCTTCAGCTGGTCGCGTAGCGCGGCCGCACGCTCGTAATCGAGCTCCTCCGCCGCGCGCTCCATCTCGCCGCGGGTCTCGCGCGAGAGCGCATCGAGCCGGCCCTCGAGGAAGAGAACGCTCCGGTCGACCGAGGCGCGATAGGCCACCTTCGTCGTCCGTGCGTCGCACGGCGCCGAGCAGCGCTTGATGTCGAAGAGGATGCAGGGCCTCCCGTTCGGCAGGGCCGATGGCGGAACGGTGTGCCCGGCGCCATCCGCATCCGCGACGATCGTGAGCTTGCAGTTCCGGTATGGGAACAGCTTCTGCAGGAGATCCAGCGTCTGGTCGACGGACTTTGCGTTCGCGTACGGTCCGAAGTACCGCGCGTTCCGGTCGCCGAGCGAGCGCGTGCGGATGACCCGCGGGAAGTCCTCGCCGAGGGTGACCTTCACGTACGGGTATGACTTGTCGTCCTTGAGGCGGATGTTGTACCGGGGCTTGTGCTGCTTGATCAGGTTGTTCTCGAGGAGGAAGGCCTCTGCAACGCTTCCCGTCCGCACGAACTCAAGGCGGTCGGCGCGCTCGACCAGGCGCACATGCCGGACGTCGAGGCTCGGCCCGAAGTAGCTCCGGACGCGGTCCCGGAGCGAGTCGGCCTTGCCGACATAGAGCACACGGCCCTTGGCGTCCTTGAAGAGGTAGACCCCGGGGACGGCCGGGAAGCTCGCCGCCTGGGCCTCGATCGCCTCGCGGCTGCCGGA
>JBKJTV010000006.1:0-3080 GCA_046589985.1 Candidatus Limnocylindria bacterium
GTCTTGCGGGCGCGCGCGTGCCGCGCGACGTTCGCGAGCGCGTCGGAGACGACGAAGAAGGTCGCCTCGCGTGTGGCGCTGTCGAGGCCGTCGTCGACATCCGGACCGATCTCGGTCGCGACATCGAGGAGGGCATTCGAGGCGACCTGATCGGACAGCTTGGCGATGGATTCGCGTAGTGGCCGGTCGCTCGTCCGCACCGGCGTGAGCCCCAGGACGTAGCTGCGCAGGTCCGCGATCGTCGCGTTCAGCCTATCCACCGCCCGGTCGAGCGTGTGCCGGGACACCTCGGGCTCCGCTCCGAGGCGGGCGGCGGCGTCCTCGAGCATGAGCCCGATGCCGTACAGCGATTGGATCGCGCCGTCGTGGAGGTCCATGCCGATGCGCTGCCGCTCCTCGAGCACGACGACCCGCTCGAGCTGCGCATAGAGGCGCGAGTTCTCGATGGCGATGGCGGCCTGCGCGGCGAAGGTGACGAGCGCCTCCTGGTCCTCGGCGGTGAATTCGGCCGCGCCCAGCTTCTCGGTGAGGTAGAGGTTGCCGACCGACTCGCCACGCCAGAGGATCGGCACGCCGAGGAAGCTGTGCATCGGCGGGTGATGCGCCGGGAAATCGACCGAGGCCGGGTGCTCCTTGAGGTCGCGCAGGCGGATGGGGTGCCCGTCCCGCGGGAGGAGACCGAGGATCCCGAGGCCCCTGGGCAACGGCCCGATGCGCGCGCGCTCCTCGGCCGTGATACCGGAGGTGATGAACTCGCGCACGCGCCCGCCCTCGTCGAAGATACCGAGCGCCGCGTACCGCGCATCCCCGACCGACCGCGAGAGATCCACGATCTTCTGCAGGACGGCCGTCGGGTCGAACTCGGCGGCGAGTGCGAGGCCCGCCTCGTTCAGCGCCTGGAGCGCTTTCCCGCGACGCGCGAGGTCCCGCGCGAGCTCGGCCGACCGTGCGCTCTGTTCCTGCTGGAGGCCGTGCAGCTCGGTGAGCCGCGCGAAGATCGCCCTCGAGAACGCGAGCACGCCCGCGAGGCCGATGAGCAGGACCGCGAGATGACTGGGAGCGGGGCCGAGGATGGGCTCCAGCACGAAGTGATCGAGCCCGACGAGGGCCGCGAGCAGGACCGCCGGCAGCACCAATGCCGTGGCACGGATGCGCCTCGAATAGCCGCTCCGCCGCGTCGCCTCGGCCATGCGGCCGAATCGTAGGTGGCGGGACGCGGGCCGGACGACCGGGGTCGCAGGTGACCTTCGGCCCTGTCCGGCACCCCGGGTCGCGCCGACCATCTCTCCATGGACGGATCGCCGCTCGCCAGGCGCCTCATCTCGGCTCACCTCGTCCTGGGGGTGCCGAAGGCGGGGACGGAGATCGCGATCCGCATCCGCCAGGCGCTCACCCAGCACGCGACCGGGACCCTCGCGGCGCTCCAGCTCGAGGCGCTCGGGATCGAGCGTGCGCGGTGCGAGCTCGCGGTCTCGTATGTGGACCACAACATGCTCCAGGCCGGCCCGGAGAACGCGGACGACCATCGCTTCCTGCGGTCCTTCGCGGCATCCCACGGAGTGCTGTTCTCCCGCCCGGGCAACGGCATCTGCCACCAGGTCCACCTGGAGCGCTTCGGAGTCCCGGGCAAGAGCCTGCTCGGGGCCGATTCGCACACCCCGACAGCCGGTGCGCTCGGCATGCTCGCTATCGGTGCCGGCGGCCTCGATGTCGCGCTTGCGATGGCCGGGCGTCCGTTCCACCTCACGATGCCGCGGATCCTCGGGGTCACGCTGCTCGGCCGGCTGCATCCGTGGGTCACCGCAAAGGACGTCATCCTCGAGCTGCTGCGCCGCCTTGGGACGCGGGGCGGGGTCGGCAAGATGATCGAGTACCGCGGGCCGGGCGTCGCGAGCCTCTCCGTGCCCGAGCGGGCGACGATCGCGAACATGGGCGCCGAGCTCGGGGCGACGACGAGCGTGTTCCCGAGCGACGATCAGACGCGCCGCTACCTCGCGGCGCAGTCCCGCGGCGCGGCCTGGCGGGCACTTGCTGCGGACGCGGACGCGGAATACGACGAGGAGCTCGTGCTCGACCTCGCCCTGCTCGAGCCGCTCATCGCGCTGGCGCACGCACCCGACAACGTCGTGCCCGTCCGCTCGGCCGTCGGCACGCCGGTACAGCAGGTGGCCATCGGGTCGTGCACGAATTCCTCCTATCGGGATCTGCTCATCGCGGCGAAGATGCTCGACGGCCGTACCGTGCATCCGGACGTCTCGCTCGTCGTGACACCAGGGTCGCGGCAGGCGTTCCTCATGGCCGAGGTGTCGGGCGCGATCGAGAACCTGATCGAGGCCGGCGCGCGGATACTGGAATCGGCCTGCGGGCCCTGCATCGGCATGGGGCAGTCGCCGGCGACCGGCACCGTCTCGCTCCGCTCGTTCAACCGCAACTTCGCCGGTCGGGCCGGTACGGCTGATGCGCTCGTGCACCTCGCGAGCGTCGAGACCTGCGTGGCGGCCGCGCTGACTGGCGTGATCACCGATCCGCGCGACCTCGGCATGGCGTACCCGGACCTGCCCGCGGTCCCGACGCGCTACATCGTCGACGACCGCGGGATCATCGCGCCCGACGCGAGCTCCGGCCGGCAGATCGTGCGCGGGCCGAACATCGCCCCGCTCCCGGAGCTCGATCCGCTCGCGGCGGACCTCCAGGGCGAGATCCTGCTCGCGCTCGGCGACGACATCACGACGGACGACATCCTGCCCGCGGGGACGCAGACGCTTCCGCTGCGCTCGAACATCCCGGCCATCTCGCGCTTCGCGTTCTCCCGGCTCGACCCCACGTTCGCCGGCCGCGCCGAACGGGCCGGCACGGGGATCGTGGTCGCCGGCTCGAACTATGGGCAGGGCAGCTCGCGCGAGCACGCCGCGCTCGCTCCGCGCGTCCTGGGCATCCGCGCCGTCATCGCGGTCTCATTCGCGCGCATCCACCGCACGAACCTGGTGAACTTCGGGGTGCTCCCGCTCACCTTCGTGTCGGCGGACGATCGCGATCGCCTGGCCAGAGGGGATGTGCTCCGTATCGTCGCGGTCGCGGCG
>JBKJTV010000210.1:0-3312 GCA_046589985.1 Candidatus Limnocylindria bacterium
CGGCGATGAGGCCATCACGGCTCTTGCCGTTCGCGACGGCGACGTCGGCGAGGCTCTTCCCCGCCTGGAGCTCGGTGCGAAGCGTCGCCTCGGTGATGCCGATGTACGTGGCCGCGGTGGCGAGTACGTTCGCGCCGCCGATACCGCGGCGGTCGAGCGACATCGCCGCGTCAACGACAGCGCGTGCCGACGTCCGTGACGGAGTCCCGATCCCAGCCGCAGTGGCGGCCTGCGTCGCGGAGACCGCGACGGCGAGTGCAAAGAGACCACCGCCGACCAGTGCGAGAGAGGATCTGCTGAGGAGCTTCATGTTCACGTCCTTTCGGGTCTTGGTGAGCTGTGTGAAGGACACCATCCGCGAGAAGGCGGTGCATGAGGTTGCGCTAAGAGACGGCTATCTCACCCGAAACTGAGCGCCGTTCTTAGACAGTTCTCAGGAACGCGCTCCTACACTTCGCATCGAAATGCGTGTGTTGGTGGTGGAAGACGATCCAGGCGTCAGGAGTGCGCTCGAGCGAGCACTGCGCGGCGCCGGTCACCTGATCGAGAGCGCGGTCGACGGGGAACGCGGACTCGAGCGTGCCTCGGGCGGCGCCTTCGATGCACTGGTCCTCGATCTGGGACTTCCCGGTATCGACGGGCTCGAGGTCTGCCGACGCCTGCGCACCGCGGGAAATCGCGTGCCGATCCTCATGCTGACGGCGCGAACGGCGGTCTCGGATCGCGTCGGCGGGCTCGACGCCGGTGCTGACGACTATCTCGTGAAGCCATTCGCACTCGACGAGCTGCTCGCACGCCTGCGCGCGTTCGAGCGGCGTGCAGTGGGCACAGGTCCCGCGACGGGGACGCTGACATTTGGCGATGTCGTCCTCGACCGTGAGGCGATGGAGTGCCGCCGCGGCGACCGCGAGCTGCAGCTCACGCGGACGGAGTTCCAGCTCCTTGCGCTCCTGCTCGCGAACCCGAAGCGGGTGCTCGGCCGCGACGTCATCCTCGATGCCGTCTGGGGCTACGACTTCGGACCGGACTCCAACTCGCTCGACGTGTACATCGGCTACCTGCGCCGCAAGCTCGAGGCGGGCGGCGAGCCGCGCCTCATCCACACGGTGCGCGGCGTCGGCTATGTCCTGAAGGACGCATGAGCTTCCGCCTTCGCGTCACCGCCCTCGCCGCCGCAGCGGTGGCGCTCGCCGTCGTCGGCTCGGCGACGCTGATGTACGCCGAGGTCGAGCGACGGCTGGTCGGCCAGGTGGACCAGGCGCTCGTCGCCTCCGCTGATTTCGCACGGGCGGCGCTCCCGCGCGCCGGGCCGCGCTTCTTCGAACGTCTGGCATCTGTGTCCGGGCGCGCCGATGTCCACGGCCAGGTCATCGACGCGTCCGGGAACGTGCTGCGGGCCGATGACGGTCTAGCGCTCCCGGGACTGGTGACCGCTGACGCCCGCGCCGTCGCGGCCGGACAGAAAGGACCGACGCCGCCCGCGACCGTGGAATTTCAAGGGAGCCGGGTCCGCGTCTACGCCGCACCTCTCCCGAACCGACAGGCGCTCGTGCTCGCGCGCCCGCTCGACGAAGTGGAGAGCGTCCTTGCGAACACCCGGACGACGCTGCTCATCGTCGCCCTCGGTGGGATCGTCCTCGCAGCGGCGCTCGGCGCGCTCGTCGCCCGCGCTGCTCTCGGTCCGATCAAGCGATTGAACCTCACGGTCGAAGAGGTCGCACGTACACGTGACCTGTCGCGACGTGTCGCCGCGACCTCCAACGACGAGCTCGGCCGGCTCGCCGGGAGCTTCGACGCGATGCTCGCGGCCCTCGAGTCGTCGGTCCGCTCACAGCGTCAGCTCGTCGCGGACGCATCCCACGAGCTGCGCACTCCGTTGACCAGCCTGCGAACGAACCTCGAGCTTCTCGCGAGGGGACAGCCGACCGACGAAGCCGACCGCCGCCACCTGCTCAGTGACCTCGTGAGCCAGATCGAGCGGCTCACCACGCTGGTCTCCGACCTCATCGACCTCGCCCGCGATGAGGAAGCGCCGCTCCCCGTCGAGGCGGTGCAGCTCGACGCGATCGTGGCGAGCGCGATCAAGGATGTCGGCAGCCGTTACCCGCAGGTCGCATTCACCCTGCAGGCGGCGCCGTCGACCGTGCAGGGCGTGCACTCGCGGATCGCGCGCGCCGTCACGAACCTGCTCGACAACGCCGCGAAGTGGAGCCCCCCGGGCGGCCTGATCGAGGTCACCGTCTTCGCCGGCGAGATCAGCGTGCGCGACCATGGCCCCGGCATCGCGCCTGGCGACCGCGCGAGGGTCTTCGACCGTTTTTGGCGCGCCGCGAACGCGCACCACCTGCCGGGGTCGGGGCTCGGGCTCGCGATCGTCCGCGATGTCGCGGAGGCGCACGGCGGATCGATCGTGCTCGAGGAGCCGTCCGGCGGCGGCGCGCGCTTCCGGCTACGCCTGCGGGGCGCCGCCTCCTAGTTGCGCCGGGAGACGCCCTGGGGTCCAATTCCGCGGTGCCCGGGCTTCGACCGTGCGTGTGACGCGCGTCGCGGTCATCGACGATTTCCTCATCTTCGCCGACGCCCTGGCCGCGCTGCTCGATGACCAGCCCGGCTTCGAGGTGGTGGGCAAGGGCGGCACGGCCTCTGCGGCGATCGCGATCGCGCGCGACACGCGGCCCGACGTGATGCTGCTGGACTATCACCTGCCGGACGGCCCGGCGCACGAGCTCGTCACGACGATCCTCGCTCACTCGCCCGGCACCCGGGTGGTGATGCTGACCTCCGACACCTCCTCGGCGACCCGCGCGAAGTCGCTCGTCGCGGGGGCACACGGGTACGTGACGAAGGATCAAGGCCTCGATCGGGTCATGGCTGTCATCGGAGAGGATGCCGCTCAGGTCTGACACACTTGACCTGTTGACGTTCGACGCGTCGCTTCCGCCGCAGCCTCCCCTCGATCACGAGCCCTCCATTTCGTGGCGGGCCGTCCTCGAGATCGTCCAGGCACTCGCGCTCGCGGTCATCATCTCCGTGGTCCTGAACCTCTTCGTGGTGCAGGTCACTGAAGTGCGGCAGCGGTCCATGGAGCCGACGCTCCTGCAGAACGACCGGGTCCTCGTGAGCAAGGTGGACTATCGCCTCGGCAGGCCCGAGGTCGGAGACATCGTCGTGTTCCAGCCGACGACGGATGCCCTCATCCCGTATGTGAAGCGCGTCGCGGCGGTCGAAGGGGACAAGGTCGAGGTCCGCGACGGCCGCCTCTTCGTGAACGGCGCCGCGTCGGCCATCGCCGAGGCGCAGGGGATCACGACG
>JBKJTV010000108.1:0-4142 GCA_046589985.1 Candidatus Limnocylindria bacterium
ACATGTGATGGACTTCAACCGTCAGGCCGCGCCCGAGCGGCTCGCGGCCGTCGGCGAGGCGCTCGGCACCCGGAAGGACGGGAAGGCCGCGGTCGACCACATCGCGCGGCTGAACGAGCAGATCGGGATCCCGCTCACGCTGCGGAAGGTCGGCGTGACCGAGGACGCGATCCCGAACATGGCGAAGGACGCGATGCTCTCCGGGAACATCCTCGTGAACCCACGAACGACGGAGCTGAAGGACATCGAGGCGCTCTACCGCGCCGCGTTGTGATCTAGCGGTGCCCGTCGCGATCTTCGACA
The DNA here is from genome assembly GCA_046589985.1 of Candidatus Limnocylindria bacterium. Taxonomy (GTDB): domain Bacteria; phylum Chloroflexota; class Limnocylindria; order P2-11E; family P2-11E; genus JACDAF01. Next base: position 304 of record JBKJTV010000108.1, read on the forward strand.
TGGACGGCGTGCTCTACCGCGGGGACCAGGTGCTGCCGTACGCGCGCGAGACGCTTGCGCGGCTGCGGAAGGCCGGCTGGCAGGTGTTCTTCGCGACGAACAACTCGACCGCCACGCGGGAGGCGTACGTGCGGCGCCTCGAGCGTCTCGGCCTCGGCGGCGACACCGAGCATGTCGTCACGAGCGCGTACGCGACCGCTCGCTACCTCGAGCGGCTCGACCCCCGCCCGCGCGACGTCCTCGTCCTTGGTGGCGACGGCTTCCGGGAGGAGATCCGCCAGGTCGGGATCTCCGTCCGGGCTCCCGCGGATCTCCCCGGCAGCCGTCCGCCCGAGGCCGCCGCTCGTGACGGCGCGGACCCGGCGGCGATGCGCGCGTACCTCGTCGGCCTCGATCTGCCGGCCCTGCCGGACACCGTGGTCGTCGGCCTCGACCTGCACCTGACCTACGCGAAGCTCGCCGAGGCGCAGCGCGCGGTGCTCGCAGGCGCGCGCTTCATCGCATCGAACAAGGACCGCGCGTACCCCGTGGAGGGCCGTTTGCTGCCGGGCGCCGGCGCCATCGTCGCCGCGCTCGAGGTCGCCACCGGCCAGACCGCGCTGTGCATCGGGAAGCCGGAGCCGTTCCTGTTCGAGGAGGCGGTGCGCCGAGCTGGTCCGGACCGTGGGCCGGTCGTGGTGATCGGCGACGCGCCGGAGTACGACATCGTCGCGGCGCATCGGATCGAGGCGACCGGGGTGCTCATCCTCACCGGGCTCACCGAGGAAGGCGCTGTCGGAATGGCGACCGGGGCTGCGAGGCCGGACCACGTGGTCCGCTCGCTCGACGAGCTCTTCGGGCTGCCCGCGTTCGCCGGTGCCTAGAACGTAAGGGGCGCCGTTGCCGGCGCCCCAGACGACCCGTTTAAGGAGGGAACCGGGCCGCCGCCGAGAAGGAGGAACGGCGGCCCGGGTCGGGGTTGGTCGTCAGATCGAGGGAGCGGTCTTTACTCCCAGGTGATGCCGAGCGTGCTGAAGCCGCCGCCCGGATACGGAGCCGACTCCCACGTGATGGTCAGCGGCGCGGGCGCGGGAAGACCCTTCCCCTTGCCGCCACCGTCGGCCGACACGCTGGAGCCGGTCGCAAGCATCGCCACCGCCAGCATTGCTGCCACGGTCAGCGCCTTCACGAACTTGCCCATGTGACACCTGCCTTTCACGCCCACCCACCAGTCGGCGTAGGGGCATCTTCCCGCGCGCCCTCATAGCGGCCTCTTAGCGGAGGGGCTTTTCGCGTCCAAAGTGGACCGGCGGGGCCCGATTTCCCCCAGTCGGGGGTCCGGCGAAGGCGGGGTCCGCGAGGGCGGGGTCCGCGAGGGCGGGGGTCCGGCGCGGTCGGGGGTCCGGCGCGGTCGGGGGTCCGGCGGAAGTTTTGCGACTTCGCAACGGCGCGAGTAGGCAAGCAAGCCCAGGGCTGTCCATGGCACGAGGACTGCATTCGTCAGTGTCGGACGCGGACCGCGAATGCGGATCAGAAGGAGTCAGACGTGGACATCGCCCTCTTCGCAGCCGGACTCATGGCAGGGATCGCCCTTGGCGTGCTCATCGTCGGCTTCCTCGCGGTCGGCGCATACAACCGAGGCTACGACGACGCGTTGTTCCGCCGCAAGGACTGGCGCGCCGAGCTCGTCGCCCGGCAGTCGGTCGCAGCCCGCTCGATGCAGCCGGCGGCTCGCAAGGCCAGCTAGCCCGCACCCCTTCAACTTGGTCGGCTGGGCCGCTCCGTAAGGAGCGGCCCTTTCGTTCCTACTTGCCGAAGAACCGTTCCTTCAGCTCTTGCAGTTGCCGTTGGAGGTTGTCGAGCACGCCGGGAATGCCGGTCGGCACGATCTCGACTTCCCCTGTCGTGCGGTTCAGGCGCAGCTCGTCGCCCGGCTTGATGGCGGCTTTCACGGCGGAGCGGTCGGCGGTCACGGTGAACACCACGCGGTCCTGCTCGTCGACGATCGAGCCGACGCGTACCTTGCCATCCGGCATCGCCTTGATGACGCCGCGGAGCTGCTCGTCGCTGCGCAGGTCGGACTGGGGCTGCGGCGCCAGCCGGGAGACGGTCTTGCCGAGCTCTTCGAAGAACTGGCCGGGGCCCCTGGCCGCCGTGCCGATGAGCGCGGCGAACAGGCCGACCGCGAAGAGCACGACCGCGATGCCGACAAGGAACTGGATGGCCCAGACGGGGACGATTCGAGCGGTCGGCTTCATGCGCGGGCGAGCGTACAAGCCCCGTACCATCGCGCCGTGGAGAGCCTCAAGGTCGTCTGCGTTGGCGGTGGACTGGGCGCGCCGACCGTCATGGCGGGCCTGCGTGCCTATACGGACGACATCACCGGTCTGATCGCGGTGACGGATTCCGGACGCTCGACCGGGAAAGTGCGTATCGCGCTCGACGTGCCGGCGCCCGGCGACATCCGGAACGCCCTCGTCGTCCTGTCCGAGGGCGATCCCATCCTGCGCGCGCTCTTCGATCATCGCTTCGCGACGGACAAGAGCGACGAGCTGAACGGTATGGCGTTCGGCAACCTCTTCCTCGCGGCCCTCACGCAGCAGCAGGGCTCGTTCCTCCGTGCGGTCGAGGAGGCGGCCCGGCTCCTCCAGATCCGTGGCCGCGTCCTGCCGGTGACGCTCTACAACACCCACCTCTGCGCGAGGCTCAGCGACGGCACCATCGTCGAGGAGGAGGTGAACGTCCGCGCCGTCGGGAAGGCGCCGATCGATCACATCTTCCTGAAGGACAGCGACGTCGCCGCCGCGGACGGTGCGGTGGAGGCCATCGAGGCCGCCGACCTCATCACGCTCGGGCCAGGCAGTCTGTACACGACCGTGTGCGCGTGCCTTCTCGTTCCGGAGATCGCGCGCGCGATCGCAACGAGCGACGCGGTCGTTGCGTACGTCGCGAATACCACGACGCAGCCCGGCCAGACCGACGGGATGGGCCTCGCGGACCACGTCGCGCGCGTGCAGGACTACCTCGGGGGCAGCGGTCTCGACATCGCGCTCGTGAACGACGACCCGCCGCCCGCGCACCTGCGCGATCACTACGCCGCCGAGGGTCTGCACTATCTCGCAGCGACGGATGAGGAGCTCGCGGCGATCGACACGCTGGGCGTCCGGGTCGTCCGTGCGCCGGTCATCGACAAGTGGTCGGGCCCGCGCGAGCTCTGGAACAAGCAGGACACGCTCCGCCACGACAGCCGCCGCATCGCTGCCGCGCTCGTCGCTCTGCTCTCGGAGCGTCGCCCGCAGCTGCGCGCGGTCCTGTGACTCCGCACTTCCTCGCCATCGCCGACGTCCCGGCCGGGCAGATCACGCGGCTGCTCGATCGTGCCGTCGAGCTGAAGCGGACGCGGCGCTCGGGTACCTTGCCGCTCCGCGGTCGTAGCCTCGTGCAGATCTTCGAGAAGCCGAGCCTGCGCACCCGGCTCTCGTTCGACATCGCGATGGCCGAGCTCGGCGGGCACTCCACGTATCTGTCGCCGGCAGAGGTCGGCCTCGGGCGTCGCGAGAGCGTCGCTGACGTCGCGCGTGTCGTGGCACGGATGGTCGATGGCGTCGTCCTGCGCACGTACGCGCACGAGACCATCGAGGAGTTCGCGCGGCACTCGGCGATCCCGGTCGTGAACGGGCTCTCCGATCTCGAGCACCCCTGCCAGGCGCTCGCCGATGTGTTCACCGTGCGCGAGCGCAAGGGCCTCAAGGGCATCACCGCGGCGTACGTCGGTGACGGGAACAACGTCGCGCATTCATTCATGCTCTGCGCGGCGAAGGCCGTTCTCTCGGTCCGCGTCGCGTCGCCAGTGAGTTACG
>JBKJTV010000110.1:0-8447 GCA_046589985.1 Candidatus Limnocylindria bacterium
GTAGTGCTCCACGAGATCCTCTACGACCGGGATCACGTAGAGACCCGCGGCGAAGTAGCGCGCGATGATGAGCCGCAGCGGGTCGCGCCGCTGCAGGTGCGATCGCTCGTGGAGGAGGACCGCCTCCACTTCGTTGCTCTCGAGACGCCCCAGCAGCCCGGTCGAGACGCAGATGCGCGGCCGCAGGAACCAGTAGCAGAACGAGAACGGGCGAACGTCCCCGACGACGTCGACGCGGCCCGCCAGGCCGAGCCGCTCGGCGAGCGCGGTGATCGCGCGCGGCGGCGCGACCGTACGCCGCAGCAGCGAGCGGATGAGTGCGGCCGTCGCGAGCAGCTGCCGCACGAGGGAGCCGACGCCAAGTCCGATGCCGCAGAGCGCGAGCACGAGCACGAGCACGGCAACGAGGTCGGCCGTGCTCTCTGCACCACGCGCGAGGAGCTGCTCGGCACGGAGGAGCAATGTCCCAAGAAGCGCGAGGAGGACCGCGCTCGAAGCGAGCGCCAGGACGACGAGGCCCGCGAACACGCGGTCAGCGCGCGTCACGCGGAGCCTTCGACGCGAGCTTCTTCAGTGCGGCGCGGTGCGTCGAGTCGACGGTGTCGAGCTCGGACTGGAACTGCGCGAGCGCGACGTCCCCGAACTCGTCGACAAGGCCACGCACGAGCTCGCGCGAGAGGCGAGCGCGATGCTCCTCGCGCGAGAACGCAGGCCGGTACAGGTAGCCCTTGCCGTCGCGCTCGCGCGCGAGGAGCCCCTTGTCGTGGAGCCGGGTCATGATCGTCATGACCGTCGTGTAGGCGAGCTGCCGGCGCTTCCCGATGTCGTCGACGATGTCGCGCACGGTCGCTGTCCGTCGGGACCACATCCGGTCCATGACAGCGGACTCCAGCGGGCCGAGGAATCGCTCTGGCGCGGAGGAAGCGCGTTTCAGGCGGCGAACGTCGGCCACGCGGTCGATCATCCCATAGCCCTCCCCCGCCGCCGCCCGAGGAATCGCGGGTGCGATCGCTCCTCTCTGCCGTGCGCGAGGGCAACGTGCAGCTCGACGACGAGGTGGCCGTCGCGTGGGGCGTACAGCGGCCCGCGGGGCGAGTCGCGTCGCTCGACGAGTCCCGCGAGCGTCATCTCGACGAGCTCGCGCTCCGTCGCGGTCTGCGTGAGGCCGGCCCAGAGCGCCGCGCGCTGGGGCGTGTCCTGGCCGACGGCGAGCGCGTGCAGGAGGAGGAGGCGCCGCGGATCCGCGAGCGCAGCGAGCGCCTGGGCCGCGCGCTCGTACTCACCGACCGCGCCACGTCCGAGCAGCGTTGGGTCGCTGCGGAAGAGATTGAGCTCCGGATCGATGGCCACAGACACTGCTGGCATCGATACTACACGAGCGTCGTACTACAGACGAGCGAGGACGAGGGCGGGCGCCGCAGCGCACGCCTGAGGACGAGCGATGTCTGGACGCGCCGCAGGCGCGTACGGGGCTACGAGGACGAGGGACGGAGCCGCAGCTCCGGCATGAGGACGAGGACGCCCCGAGCCCGCGAAGCGGGCTAGAGGCTATCGAGGATCGAGCGCAGCTCGCGCGGATCGTTCGCATCGAGCGAGTCGACGCCGGCCGCCACGAGCAGCGCGACGTCCTCGCGCCGCATGCCCTGGGGTATGCCCCACCCGTGCACGTGGAGGCCACGTACGTGCGCCGCGTCGCACAGCTCGCGCGAGACCCAGGCCCACCACGGATGGATGCCGCTCGCATCCGCAGCCCGCGCGAGCATGAGCGGATCCATGAATGTCCCGCCGCCGTAGTTGACCGCCGTCGCGACCTGCGGCGCCATCCGCCGGACCTGGGCGATCGTCGGGTGATCGAACGAATGCACGAGGCAGCGCTCGAGCAGGCCGTGCTCGCGCAGCCAGACGAGCGCCCCCGCCGCGAGGTCCTCGTCGCGCGGCCGCCCGCCGACCGGCGACGGCTGCTTCAGCTCGACGGAGAGCGTCGCCGAGGCACCCGCGGCCCAGGCACAGACCTCTTCGAAGGTGGGCACGCGCTCGCCGCGGCCCGCGTCGAGCGTCCGTACCTCCGCGAGCGAGAGGTCCCAGACGTGCCCGACGCCGTTCGTGGTCCGCTCGACCGAGTCGTCGTGAAGGACGACGACGTGACCGTCACGCGTGCGATGAAGATCAAGCTCGACGAGATCGCACCCGACCTCGGCGGCGCGGCGGAACGAGCGCATCGTGTTCTCCGGCTCCTCGGTCGAGAGCCCGCGGTGCGCGACGATGCTCACCTTGCCGGTGACGCTGCGGCGGAACGGCGAAGGGAGCGACATCAATCGGCCGCCGCGACAGCGGCAGCGTCGTCGCGGTCGTCCCGGGGGCCGCTCCCCGCCCGCGCGTTCAAGCCCACCGCGGCGAACACCAGGAGTGCGCCGATGACCATGCGCGTCGTGACCTGCTCGCCGAGCGCGATGGCTCCGAGGAGGACGGCCTGCACGGAGAAGAGCACCTGGGAAAGCGAGACGGTCGTGGGCCGGAGCTTCCGGTACAGCCAGAGATTCAGCACGAGACCCACGCACGATCCGAGCAGTACGAGGAAGAGGAAGGCTGCGATGACGGTGCCTGTCCAGGACGACGGTAGGGTCGCCTGCGACAGCGCGAATGGCGAGAGGAAGAGGGCGCCTGCCCAGACCTCGATCGCGACGACCGGCACCGGCGACGCTCCGGAGAGATAGCGGGCCGCGAGGATCGCGCCGATCGCCCAGAAGACCGGGATCACGGTGAGCAGGGCCGTCGCGACGAGCAGGTCCAGACCTTCGCGCTCGATCGGAGCGCCCGCAAGGACGACGGTCCCCAGAAGGCCGAGGGTGAGCGCGGCGATCTTGAGCCGCGACAGCCGGTCTCCACGGACCAGGAAGTGCGCGAGGAACGCGGTCCAGATGGGAAAGGTCGCGCCGAAGACCGCGACGAGGCCGCTCGACACGAACTGCTCGGCCCAGAAGATGACCGACCACGGGATGCCGATGTTGAAGAGCCCCGCTAGAGCCGCCGCCGCGATCGTCCGCCGGTCCCGCGGGAACGGCAGGCGCAACGCGAGCGAAAGGAAGGTGAGGAGGACTGCCACCGCGACGGCCCGCTCCAGCGCGAACACGAAGGGCGGGACCGACTCGACGCCGATCTTGATCGCTGCCCAGGTCGAGCCCCAGAGCAGGATCATCACGACGTAAGCCGCGAGCACGGTCGGGGTCATCCCGAGGATGCTCGCACTACCCCGCGAACGCCGCGACGTAGTCGACCGCGAGCGCGACCGCGCTCGCGAGGATCAGGTAGCGATGCACCTTCAGCGAGCGCGCAGATAGCAGGACCGCACCCACGAGGAGCGCCGCCGACACCGCGCTGAGCGGCCCAGGCGGCAGGCCGAAGGGACGCAGGAGCGAGGCGAGCGCGATCGCGGCGAGCGCGCCTCCCCAGCAGGCAACGAGCGAGCGCGTTCGACCGAGCACGACGGCGAGGCCACGTGAGCCGACCAGCCGGTCGCCCTCGATGTCCGCGATCGAGTCCGCGAGGTGTATCGCAAGCACGAGGGGCATGCCGATGATGTAGAGCGCGTACGGGAGGCCATCGAGCTCGCCGGCCACGAGGAGCGAGCAGACAGCGAGAGTTGGTAGCGCGAACGCGAACGGGAGCCAGCTCCAGGCCGTCCGCTTCAGCCAGGCGTTGTAGGCGAAGCCCGCCGCTGTCCCGGCACCGACGAACAGGAAGACGCCCGCGCCCAGCAGCCACGCGAGCGTCAGCCCCAGCACCAGCAGCCCGAGAGCCGCGAACAGTGCGAGCCCGGGATCGAGCCCTCCCCGGGGGATGAGCCGCCACGGCTTCGCGACCGCGTCACCGGTGCGGTCGCACCAGTCGTTGTGCAGCGCGATCGAGAGCTGCGTGGCGAGCACCGCGGCGAGATACACGCCGAGCCGCACTCCACTTGTCCGGCCAGCATCGACCACGCTCACGAAGAGGAAGGCGGCAACGATGACGAAGCCGACTGCAGGCAGATGGAGGAGCTCGGCGAGATCGCGCAGGCCGCGGGTCAGCGCGATCGGCTCAACCTATGACGTAGATGACGGTGAAGAGGCCGATCCACACGACGTCGACGAAGTGCCAGTAGATGCTGGCGGCCTCGACAGCGAGGTGGCGGTTCGCGCTGAACTGGCCCTTCATCGCGCGCAGCAGGCAGAGGCCGATGAACATGACGCCGCCGAACACGTGTGCACCGTGGAATCCGGTGAGCGTGAAGAACGTGGCGGCGAAGATCCCGTCCGCCGGCAGGAAGCCAAGCCGTGTGTATTCGTAGCCCTGGCCGGCAAGGAAGACCGCGCCCATCAGAAAGGTGATCGCGAGCCAGAGCCGGAGCATCCGGCGGTCGCCCTTGCGGATCGCCCACACGCCGAGCTGCATCGTGAGGCTCGAACCGACAAGGATGACCGTGTTGGCGAGCGGGAGGCCTTCCCAGCCGGGCTTGTGGCCGAAGACGGGCTCCCAGTCGGGCAGCCTTGTGCGGAGGTAGAAGTACGTCGTGAAGAGCGCGGCGAAGAACATCGCCTCGCTCGAGACGAAGAGGATGATCGCCCACATCCCGCCCGAGAACCGCGCCGGCTGCGAATCGGCCGTATCGCTCGTCTGAAGCCGGGCGATGGGATCGTCGGTCCGGCCGCGGACGACGACGCGCGGCTTGATGATCGTCACCTAGTGCCCGCCTCCGTGGCCGCCATCGATCTGGTCAGAGCCCGCCGCGAACGCGCGCGCGTCATCCACGAGCCAGGTCACGAGCCCGAAGAGGAGGACCGCGCCGCCGACCGCGATGAGGATGGGCGTCCAGAGCAGACCGAAGGACGCGATCGTGACGCCGAGGGCGATGATGACAGGAGAGAAGCTTGGTGCGGGGAGGTGGATGTCGTGGTCGTCATCGTCATGCGCGGCGGCGCCATGGGCTGTCACGTGGAGGAATGTACCGGCGGCCGGGGCGCGCGTCGAACGGCGCGGGACCGACTTGGCGACCCCCCGATGCTGCCCTAGTCTTGCCCGCGATGACCTCCCTCATGCGCCGGATGGCCATTGCGTTGCCCGTTGCGGCCCTGGCCTTCATCGCACAGAGCCTCGTCGCGTACGCCGACGAGCCGTGGGTGAACGCGCCCATGGGGCCGGTCGCTCGAGAGATCCAGCCTGTGTACTGGATCCTCTTCGGTGCCGCGGTCGTCGTCCTCGTCATCGTGGACGGCGGGATCATCTACTCAGCGATCCGCTTCCGCGAGCGTCCCGGTCACGTCGCGAAGCAGTTCCACTCGCATAACCTGCTCGAGCTCACCTGGACGGTCATCCCGACCGCGATGGTCATCTTCTTTACCGTCATCTCGTTCCAGCGCCTCCAGTTCATCAACGACACGCGCACCGGCGCGCAGATGACGATCCAGGCCGAGGGCCGCCAGTGGTCGTGGATCTATAGCTATCCAAAGGAAGACCGCTTCAAGATAAGCGAAGGGAACTACCTCACCGGCGCCGAGGAGATCCACGTCCCCGCCGGCACGAAGGTCCGCATCGAGCTCTCCGCCACCGACGTCATCCACGACTTCTTCGTCCCGGCGATCGGCGGGAAGAAGGACGCGGTGCCCGGGCGGAAGACCGAGCTCTGGATCCAGGCGGACCGGCCGGGCGTGTACAAGGGCCAGTGCGCGGAGTTCTGCGGTGACGGACACGCTGACATGCTCATCGTTTTGTATGCCCACGACGAGGCGGGCTACGCGAAATGGCTCAGCGAGGCTCTTGAGCTCGCGAACCTGATCAACGATCCCGCGACGAAGCGCGGCAAGGAGGTCTTCGAGGCGAACGCGTGCGTGGGCTGCCACACCATCCGCGGGACGAAGGGCGGCGGCAAGATCGGCCCCGAGCTCACGAAGATCGCGGCGAAGCCGAACATCGCCGGCGTCGCGAGCCTCAGCCCGGTGAACGTCGAGAACCTCAAGAAGTGGATCTCCAACCCGTCGGCGGTGAAGCCCGGCACCGCGATGCCGGTGGTGCCGCTCTCGGAGGCGGACCTCGATGCGCTTGCGAAGTTCCTCGCGATCCTGAAGTAGCGGCGAAGCCGAGCGCGGCGAGGTCGAGGGAGGCGGACTTCCTCGAGCGGCGCGAGGTACGACAGACGAAGCCGTCGCAGCTCGCGGGCCGACTGCGCGCCGAGCGAGGAAGCCGCCGACCGAGGCAACGTCGCCGCGCTCGGGAACGCGCTATTCGACTGTGAGGGCGGTCCTCATCCCGAGCCCGTAGTGGCCGGCGAGGTTACAGATGAGCACATATCGCCCGGGCTCGACAGTCACGGTGAGCGCCGCGGTGCCGCCCGGGCGCAGCTCCTTCGTCCGCGCAACGAGCCCCGGCTCCTCCGCCTTCGCTTTGGCGGCGTCGTACGGCAGCTTGTCCGGCGCGAGGTCGGTCCGCAGCACGACGAGGTCGTGGGGCTGCGAGCCACGGTTGCGCACGCCGATCTTCGTCTCGCCCCCACGCAGGCTCCCGACGTTGGGCGTGACCTTGTAGTCGGTCAGCTCGACAACAAGCTGCACCTCGCCAGGCTGGAACGCGGCGGCCGTGTCGCCGCACGCGGCGAGAACGACCACGAGCACGAGGAGCAGCCTCACGGGGCGAGCGCGCCAGCCACACGCCTGCCGTCGATCCACACCGACTCGATCGTCCGGAGCGCGCGAACGTCCGCGAGCGGATCCTCGCGGAGGACGATGAGATCCGCGGCCCGTCCGGGCGCGACCTCCCCGAGGTCGTCGCGCGCGAGCACCCCGGCCGAGCCCAACGTCGCCATGCGGATGACGTCACGCGCCGGCACGCCGGATCCGACGAGGAGCTCGAGCTCGCGATGCTCGCCATAGCCGACGATCCGCTGCGACAACCCAGCGTCCGTACCGAACCCGAAGCTGACGCCAGCCTCGTGCGCGCCGCGGACGTTCGACTTGGCGTCAGCGAGGTCCGGGCGCAGGCGCGCGAACTCGGGCTTCGCGCGGATGCCGCCGAGATACTCGGCCGAACGCAGGTAGTCCGGCGCGTCGGGGGGCACCGCGAGCCGGAAGAGCGGGTCGTCAAGAAGTGCCGGCGCGTCGAGCCAGACGATGTTCGAGTCGGGGACGATGAGCGTCGGCACGACGGCGACGTCATGCTCGCGCATGAGCGACCACAGCTCGGCGTCCGCGACACGGTCGCGCGGCATGTGCGCAAGCGTGCGCACGCCCATACGGATGAGCGTCTTGGCGTCGTCGACGCGGTAGACGTGCGCGTAGGTGCGCAGGCCGAGCGCATCCGCAGCCTCGATGATCGCGCGCGCCACGGGCTCCGGCATCCGCGGGTACTGCCCGTACCAGTCGTCGTACCAGAGCTTCACCCCTGAGACGCCGCGCGCCTTCAGACCCTCGAGGATCGGACGGATGCGCGAGGGGTCGTCCTCGCGCAACGGGCCGGGCGGGTCCATGCGGAACTGCGGCACCGCGTCCCGCACGCCGAAGCCGTGGCCGACCGTGAGGAGCCTCGCCTCGCCGGCCTGGCGGTCGAGCGCGATTCCAAAGGCGAGCTCGCGGTCGAACCCCATCGACTGCACCGTCGTCACCCCGAAGCGGGCCCACATGAGCAGGTCGCGCCGCACGCGCGGCTCGTCGAGCCCGTTCGCGTCGTTGCGGAGCCCCTCCATCATCCCCGGATGCACGTGGATGCTCACGAGCCCGGGCATCACGTAGCGCCCGCGCAGGTCCTCTGCCGGCACGCCGTCCGCGCGTTGCCCTTGCCCGACCGCCGCGATGCGACCGTCGCGCACGAGGATGTCGCCATCAGTGATCCGGCCGGCACGCACGTCGACGATCCGCCCGTTCACGAAGAGCTGCTCGCTCACGCGCGCTCCTCCTTCCGACGCTGCTCGTCTTCCTCGGTCTGGAGCCAGCGGAAGAACGCGAACGACGCGGCGACCAGAAAGATCATGTCGCCGGGCACCCACATGATCGCGCCGCCGACGCGCTGATCGGTGAGCGGGTCGATCCCATACGTGAGCGACGAGGTCGAGTAGTGCGGGTAGAAGACCCGTGACGAGAACGCGAGCACGCCGCCGAGGATCGTGTTCTGCGCGGCCCCCGCGAGCAGCAGGTACACGATCCGCGCGGCGTAGGGCATCGATGAGCGGAACGGCGCCGGATCGATGACGACGCTCCAGAACAGGAGCGCCGTCGCGAGGTACCAGCCGTGCTCGAGGCTGTGGAGCAGCGGGTCCTCGACCGCGGCGTCGTACACGCGCGGGATGTGCCAGAAGTAGAGACCACCGACGTACAGGATGCCCGCGACCATCGGCGAGCGCACTGTGTGCAACAGCACACGCAGGGGGTACCAACGGGCCACAGGCCTGAAGATCCCGCGCCGGAGGCCGCGAGGCAAACCGCGCA
>JBKJTV010000150.1:0-3489 GCA_046589985.1 Candidatus Limnocylindria bacterium
CGGAGATGCCGCTCACGCCCGAGACACCGGAGTCACCACTGACGCCGGACACACCGGAAGCTCCGGACACACCGCTGAGGCCGGACACACCCGACACACCGCTGATCCCCGAGACACCGGAGACGCCACTGATTCCGGAAACCCCAGAGACGCCGCTCAGACCGGAGACACCGCTGACTCCCGACGCGCCGCTGACACCAGAGACCCCGGAGGCGCCGGTCGGTCCGGACGCACCGCTCGAGGCAGCCGTGCCGGGAACACCTGACGGACCGGCATTACCAGCAGAACCCGGCGTGCCCGCGGTCCCGGGTGCGCCGGCCGCGCCGCTCCCGCCAGGTACGCCCGCGATGCCCTCTGGCCCCGCAACACCAGAGGCGCCGCTCGGACCCGTGACACCGGCCAGTCCCGCCGGGCCATTCAGGCCTGCGGGACCGTTCGCGCCACTTGCACCGAGGCCACCACTTGCGCCGCTCGGACCCGCAGGGCCCACCGGACCGGGCGGCCCTGCCTCGCCCGACTGTCCCGCGGTACCAGCGGGGCCCGGCAGGACCGTCGTCACCGCGGCCGGACCGAAGCCCGGAAGGATGCTCGTCGTGGTGATCGTCGGCTGCGCCACATTCACCGCGAGCGGCGCGCTGCGCAGCTGCGCGTCGCTCAATGTGATGAGACAGCCGGTCGATCCGAGTGCGACGGCGCCACGCGCCTGACCGCTGACGACGGGGCGTGACTGCAGCGATTCGCAGGCGACCTCGCCGTCCGGTCGCGCGAGCTGCGCCTGGAGCTGCGTCGTAGCGACCTGGGCGCGCGGCTCGACGAGCATGCTGAAGAGACCGGGGTCATCGCCGGGGATCCGCACGATGATCTTGCCACCCGCCTCTTCGACGCTGGACCCAGGGATGTACCGAACGATCGTGCCGTTCTTCACGCCCGTCGCGCGGCCCGTCTGGTCGACGACGACGGAGTTCGGTGTCGCGTCGAGGTCGAACTGCAGGATCGAGGTACGCGAGGGCTGCGGCGAGCTCACGGTCTTCGACACGTTGCTCGTCTGACCTTTCGGGACGGAGGTCGGCTGCGTGCCCTTCGCGTCGGATGCTTCGACGACACCATCGGTCGTCGTGAGGTCGGTCGTGCCGTTCGCATCGACCTTCACCTGGAACGCGGTGCCATGGACCTTCGCGATCGCGGTCGGCGTCCGGACCTCGTACTGCTCACCGGCGCCAAGCTCGTGGTACACGACGTGCCAGGTCTTGCCCGAGCTCTGCGTGAGGATCGCGGCGATCGCGTCGCGTTTCGGCATCACGAGACGATCGAGGACGACTTCGGTGTTCGGCTCGAAGACGACGACGGACCCGTCGAAGAAGGTGATGACCGCGTGTCCGCCGGTCACGGTGCGGACCGTGTCCCCCTGGCGAACGATGTCGCCGGTGGCGGCTGCGACGAACGAGGCGCCCGGACGTTTCACCTGTGCGACGCCCTCGAAGATCGTGAGGATGCTGTTGGCGACGACCTGCGTCGGTGCGAAGAGCGACCAGAGGCCAAGCGACATGAGCAGGAACGCGATGAGCGTCGCGCCGGCCGCAGCGCGACGACGTCCCGGCGTGAGGAAGAGGAACACGCCACCGCCTGCGACGGCCGCGACGGCAACGGCCTTCTTCTTCGCGCGAGGCGCCGCCATCGCGGCAGCGATCGCGGCGATGAGCTCCTCGAGCGGCGCGTCCTTCGCGACCGCACCGACGGCCCCATCAGGCACGCGCTGCGCGGTGGCGCGGTCCTTCGCGAGCACGACGACACGAACGCCGGGGTGATCCTCCGTGACGCTCGCGAGGACATCGATGTCGGAGAAGTCGGGGAGGATGTCGTCGAGGAGGAGGATGTCGGGGCGTTGTTCCTGGACGCTACGGATCGCTGCGGCGGTGTCGTCAGCCTGCGCGACGATCTGCAGACCGTCGACGCGCGCGAGCGCGACGCCGAGGACTTCACGAACAGCGCGAAGGCCGAACGCGATGACGATGCGCGTCGGTGCGGCCATAGCTAGAAGAGCGCGCGCGGGCACACTGCCGGCGCGCGGAGAGGCGTCGTTACCCACGCGTTACTGATGTGTTGAAGTGTCGAGACATGCGTCGAGGCGGCGAATACGCGGATAAGGTGAACTTCCTAGTTCATTCGACGTAGCTGGGTCGGGTGTACCCGTTCGGGTGAGCGCGGGGACACAGGCGGGAGTACGACGAACGTCGTACCCGACGACTAGGCCAGCAGACCCCTTCGATTGGCCATGGAGACGGCTTCCAGCTTCGAGTGGGCGCCGAGCTTCCCGAAGATGTTTTGCAGGTGCGTCCGGACCGTGTTGCTCGAGATCGTCAGCTCGTCGGCGATCGCCTGGGTGTCTCTCCCCCGGGCGAGGAGGCGGAGGATCTCGATCTCCCGCTGAGTCAGCTGCTCGCCCTCGACCTCGCCCTGCGGAACCTTCGAGATCTGGTCGTCGGTGAGGATGTTCTGCCCGCTCGAGACCAGCCGGAGAGCCTGGACGACATCGTCGAGGGCGCGGTCCTTGGTGAGGAAACCGGACACGCCCGCTTGGATCCCCTTGACCAGGCTCGCCTCGCTCGTATCGCTGGTGAGGATGATCACGCGCGAGCTCGGGGAGGCGTTCCGGAGCCGCGGAATGAGCTGGTCGGCGCTGTACCCGGGCAAGTGGTAGTCGAGCAAGATGACCTCTGGCTGCTTGTCCTGGCTCATCGAGACCGCCTGCGGACCGGTCACGGCGATGCCCACAAGGTCGTACTCGGGCAGGTCTCGAATGACGCTTCCGAGGGCCTCAGCGAAAAGGAAGTGGTCGTCCACGATCTGGACGCGGGTGGGCGGCACTACGTAAAACAGCGTAGTCCTGAACTAGGGTCGGCTGCTCTCCCCTGTAAGGGGGACGCTGAAGCTGAAGACGCTCCCGCCCCCCGCCGGCCAATCCGCCCACATCTCCCCGCCGTGGTCCCGGACGATGCCGCGCGAGATGTACAGACCAAGTCCGGAGCCTCGCGTCGCGCCTGCGGTCGAAAGACGGGCGAATTTCTCGAAGAGGCGCCCGCGTTCTGACGGGGGGATCCCCGGACCGCCGTCGCGCACCTGGACGATCGCGTTCTTGCGGTCGGCCGACATCCCGAGGCTGACCTGGATCTCGGCATCGCCCGGCGAGTACTTCGCGGCGTTGCTGATGAGGTTCCGGATGACCTGGCCGAGGCGCCGATCGTCGCCGAGCACGGTGATCACCTGCTCGGCCCCGCGAAGGAGGATCTTGTGCCCGTTCACCATCGCGCCCGCGGTCTCGGTGAGGACGGCAGAGAGGTCGATCGGACGGAGCGCCATGCGCATCCGACCCGACTCGAGACTCGCAACATCGGTGAGCCCGTCGAGCAGCTCCATCGCGTGATGCGCTTCGGTCGCGATGCCGCGTGCGGTCCCCTCGCCACTCAGTCCGGCGATCTCCTTCGCGAGCAC
>JBKJTV010000158.1:0-12947 GCA_046589985.1 Candidatus Limnocylindria bacterium
GCAAGCTCAGTCTGATCGGGATCTTCCGGAACATCAGCGTGTCGGACCTCCCGGCCCAGCACCCGCGCATGTTCCTCGTCGCCGTGCTGGGCCTCGACCAGGGTCAGCACGCGGTCACCGTCCGGCTCCTCGACCCTGAGGGCACGCCCGCCATGCCGCACCCACCCGAGATGACCGTTCACTCGTCCGGCGCCGGTCAGGACGTGAACGTCGTCGTGGAGCTGAACAACCTGAGCTTCACCGCGTACGGCAACTACCGGTTCGACCTCGAGGTCGACGGCCGGAACGTCGGCTCCCTCCTGGTCTCCATCGGCCAGATGTCCGCCACGCCCGGAGGGCGACGGGCGAACTAGCCATCGTCGGCCGAAAAGGCGACCGCGCGTCCACCAATTGGGTACACCCCGCGACACGCTCCGACAGCCACGCTCCTCGCCGTGCCCCGACAGATCCTCATCGCCATTGGTGCGCTCGTGGCCGCCGGCCTCGTGTTCGCCGTCGTCGGGCGGACCCTGGCGCCGCCCGCGACCGCGATCGAGATCGCTCCGGCGATCACCCCGGCCCCGTCCGCCAAGCCGACGCTCGTCGTCGTCGATATTGGCGGTGCCGTCGCGCATGCCGGCGTCCTGCACCTCCCCGCAGGCTCCCGGGTGATCGACGCGCTCGTGGCCGCAGGGGGTCCGACGCCCGAGGCGGACCTGCTCGGCCTCAACCGCGCGGCGATCCTGCGCGACGGCGAGCGCATCTACGTGCCGCGCGCCGGCGAGGTCCCGCCGATACGCGCGTCCGGCGGCGACGCGCGCGTCGATCTGAACCGCGCGAGCCCCGCGGAGCTCGAAGCGCTACCGGGGATCGGGCCCGGCATCGCCGCCCGCATCGTCCGGGCGCGCGAGCAGCGTCCGTTCACACGGGTCGAGGAGCTGCAGACCCGCGCGCTCGTGACCGCGCGCGTGTTCGCGGAGCTTCGCGATCTCGTTCTGGTGCGATGACGCGGCTCCTGATGCTTCCCCTCCTGCCCGCGGCGCTGATCACCGCCGCGGTCGCGGTGCTCTTCCCGGCAGGTCCGGTCTGGCCGGCGTTGCTTCCGGCCGCCGCCGCGCTCCTCCTCGCTCGGGTGAGCACGGACCGCGCGCGCTGGACGCTGTGGTCCGCCATCGCGGCCGGGCTCGCGCTCACGGTCGCGGTGCGCGTCATCCCGCAGCCAACCGCGCTCCTCCCGGACCCGCTCGCCCCGCTGCGCGAAACGCTCGCCACGGTCCTGCTTCGGCTCGTCCCCGAGCCCGAGGGCGCGGTCGTCGTCGGGATCGTGCTCGGCGAGCGCGGCGCGATCGGACGCGACCTTGCGGACGCGTTCGCGCGCAGCGGTACGGCGCATCTGCTGGCGGTCTCCGGCTTCAACATGACGCTCGTCGCGTCCGCGGTCGCTCTCGCGCTCCGCGGCCGTCTCGCGCCTGCCGGCGTCGCCATCGCGACCGCCTCGGCGCTCTTGTCGTATGCGCTCCTGGTCGGACCATCCCCGAGCGTGCTACGGGCCGGACTCATGGCGCTCGCCGCGTCGCTCGGCCTGGCCCTCGGCAGGCCGTCCGTCGGCGTGAACGCCCTGTGTCTCTCGGTCGCCGCGCTCACCGCGCTCGATCCGTCCATCGCGACCGCGATCGGCTTCCAGCTGAGCGTGGCGGCCACTGCGGGGCTGCTTGGCCTCCAGCGGCCGATCGCAGCGCGGCTCGGCCGGCTTCCCTCGATCCCGCGTGAGGGCCTCGCCACGACGCTCGCCGCGAGCATCCCGACCGTCCCGATCGTCGCGGCGGCCTTCGGTCGCATCTCGCTCGTCTCACCGCTCGCGAACCTCGTCGCGGTCCCGCTGTTCTCGCCGCTGCTTGGCCTCGGCATCGCGACCGCCGGACTCGGTGCGCTCGTCCAGGACGCGGCGCGTCCGCTCGGCCTCGCCTGCTACCTCGTCGCGATGGCCATGCGTCGCCTGGTGGAGCTGGCGGCCGCGCTCCCGGGCGCGAGCGCGGAGGTGCCGCGCGGTGCGGGGACCGCCATCACGATCACCGCGGTGGCGCTCGCCCTGATGGCCGCCCGTCGGTGGATCCATGTCCTCGCGCCGCGCCTTCCCGCGGTGCGCCTTCCAACGCTGCCGGGCGTCCGGACCGTCCGGGCATTGGTGCGGCCGCTCGCCGTCACCGCGCTCGTGCTTGTCATCGCCGGCGCGGGCGCGCTGGCGTCCGCAGAGCCCTTGCCGCGCGTGCGCGCCCTCGATGTCGGCCAGGGCGATGCATTCCTCCTCGAGCTTGGCGGCGCCGTCGTGCTCGTGGACGGCGGTCCCGATCCGGGACGGCTCCTGGCGCTCCTTGGCAGCAGCCTCGCACCGTGGCAGAGGCGCATCGATCTCGTCGTGCTCACACACGCGCATCAGGACCATGGAGCCGGACTGCTCGCGGTGTTCGACCGCTACGAGGTCGGGCTCGCGATCGAGCCGCGCGGTCTCGAGGACGTACCGCTCAGCCGGATGTGGGCCGAACGCACCGCACACGCGGGCGTGCCGCGACAGGCGCTCGGCGCGGGCGATCGGCTGCGGCTTGGTGGGCTCGAGGTCGCCGTGCTCGCTCCGGCAGAGCGCGGCGGCGAGTACGTCTGTCTCGTCCTCCGCCTCTCATTCGGTGACCTTTCGCTCCTCTTCACCGGCGATGCGACGGACACCGCACTTGCGGATCTGCTCCTCGAGCCAGGGCCCCTGCGGTCGACCGTGTACATCCCGCCGCATCACGGTGCGGAGACCCCGCATGCGGCCGCGCTGGTGTCCGCGGTGCGGCCGCGCGTGGCGCTACTCTCGGTCGGCGCATCGAACCGGTATGGACATCCGACTCCCGCCACGCTCGCGGCGCTCGGGGATGTCGCAACGTACCGGACCGACCGACATGGGACGGTGGAGGTCCAACTGGATGGCGGCCGCCTCCTCGTCCGCACCGGCTCGACCGACCTTCCTCCTCCTCGGGGACGACCCATTCCGAACGCGGCTGCGCCTCGCTGAGCTCGTCGCCGCGCTCGTCGCAGGGGGCCCGACGGCGAGCGCGGGACTCGTGCGCTGGCGTAGCCCCGACCTTGGCTCTCCGCTCGGGGTCACGCGCCACGACGCCCGGAATGATCCGCCCGAGCTGATCCAGATGAGCGGCGCGTCACAGGGGCTCTTCGCCGCCGTCGACGAGCGCCGCGTCGTCATCGTCGAGCATGCCGAGGCCCTTCGGTCCGACGAAGTCGTGCGCTCGTTCCCGACGGACGCGGCACTCGTGCTCGTCACGACCGAGAAGCTGCCGGCGTCCCGCTCACGCCGCGGCGCGTCTCGCGCCAAGAAGAAGGACGCGCCTGTGACCGTGGACCTTCCGGGCGCGGTGACAGAGTCCGGCGGGAGCGTCGAGCGCGTCTCGCGCCTTCAGCCCTCCGAGGTCTCAAGCTGGATCGTGGGCCGGGCGGCGCACCGCGGTCTGACGCTCGTACCCGACGCCGTGGAGGCTCTCGCGACCGCGGTCGGGGCCGCAAGCGAGCATCCGCAGGTTGACAGCGATCGCATCGAGCAGGAGCTCGCGAAGCTGTGGTCGTTCGCCGGCGGCAAGACCGTCGAGGCGGCGGATGTGCGCGCCCTCGTCGCCGGTGCGATCGAGAGCGACGTCTTCAAGCTCACCGAGGCGGTCGTGAAGAAGGACGCGCGCGCCGCGATGATGCGGCTCGATGAGCTCTTCGCCGACGGGCAGGCAGCGCAGCAGATACTGGCGCTCCTGGTCTGGCAATTCCGCATCCTGCTCTTTGCGTCCGCGATGCGCGGGTCACAGGACGCGGAGCGGATGGCGAAGGCGATCCGCGCGTCGTCACCGGCGTCGCTCTACCGCTGGCAGGCGCAGGCGCGCCGTGTCGATCAGAAGGTCGTGACGCGTGCGTACGAGTCCCTCTATGCGACGGATCTCGCGATCAAGCAGGGACGGACCGATCCAGAGACAGCCCTCACGCTTTGTGTGCTCGACCTCTGCGGCGTCGCGAATGCGGATCCGCGCGAGCTGGTGGTGGGGGAGCCGCCGCGCCGCTAGGCCTTTGCCGGCTCCTGCGTCTTCCGGTAGTCCGCGAGGAACCGCTCCACGCCCTGGTCCGTGAGCGGGTGCTTCACGAGTGACTCCATCACCTTGAACGGCATCGTCGCGATGTCGGCGCCCGCCAGCGCGGAGTCCTGCACGTGGATCGGATTGCGCAGGCTCGCGGAGAGGACCTTCGTCTTGACCGACTGCTGGCGGTAGGCGTCGACGATCTCGCGGATGAGGCGGATGCCATCCTGATTGATGTCATCGAGGCGGCCGACGAAGGGGCTCACGATGAACGCGCCGACCGAGGCCGCGAGGAGCGCCTGGTTCACGGAGAAGCAGAGCGTCACGTTGATGCGGATGCCCTCGCCGGCGAGGATCTTGGCTGCGCCGAGCCCGTCCCAGGTCATCGGGACCTTCACGATGACGTTCTTGTGCCAGGAAGCGATCCGGCGGCCCTCGACGACAAGGTCGTCCTTCTTCTCGCTCACGCACTCGGCGGACACGTTGCCGACGATCTCGCAGATCTTCTTCACCTGCGCCTCGTGGTCCTGTCCGGCCTTTGCGATGAGCGTGGGATTCGTGGTCACGCCGCTCACGACGCCCCACTTCTGGACGCCCGTGCGGACCTCGTCGAGCTCGGCGGTGTCGAGGAAGAGCTGCATCGTCTATGTCTCCTGGAGCTGCAGCGGTGCCGCGCTCGCGTCCGCGCGGCCCTGCGCCCGAGCGTACGCCAGTGCCGCCGCGATGAAGGCCGCGAACAGCGGGTGCGGCCGGTTCGGGCGCGATCGGAACTCCGGGTGGTACTGCGTGCCGAGGTAGAACGGGTGGTCGGGGAGCTCGCAGATCTCGACGAGCCGTCCGTCCGGCGAGAGACCGGAGAAGCGCATCCCGTGGGAAGTGAGCAGCTCCCGGTACGAGTTGTTGAACTCGAAGCGGTGGCGGTGGCGCTCGAGCACGATCGGCTGCCCATACGCGCGGTGCGCGACGGTGCCCTCCTCGAGCACGCAGGGGTACGAGCCGAGGCGCATCGTGCCGCCCTTGTCGTTGATGTCGCGCTGCTCCGGCAGGAGGTCGATGACCGGATGCGGCGTGAAGGCGTCGAACTCGGTGGAATTCGCGTCGTCGGTGCCGAGCGCCTTGCGCGCGAGCTCGATCACCATGCACTGCATCCCCATGCAGAGGCCGAGCGTGGGAACGCGTCGCTCGCGGCCGAAGCGGACCGCCTGCACCTTGCCCTCGATCCCGCGGTAGCCGAAGCCACCGGGCACCACGATGCCATCGAGCCCGACGAGCGGCTCGACGTCGCGGTCGCGCTCGAGCTTCTCGCTGTCGATCCAGCGAAGCCTGGCGGTGGCGCCCTGCGCCCAGGCCGCGTGGTGGACGGATTCGATGACCGAGAGATAGGCGTCGGGGAGCTCGATGTACTTGCCGACCATGGCGATCTCGAGGGGGATGCGCGCGCTCCGGATCCGCTCCTCGAGCGCGCGCCATCCCGAGAGGTCGGGCTCCTTTGGCTCGAGGCCGAGCTCCTGCACGACGATCCGGCCGAGGCCCGCATCCTCGAGCATCGTTGGCACGCCGTAGATGCTCCAGGCGTCGGGCTCGGAGATGACGTTGTCGATCTTCACGTCGCAGAACAGGGCGATCTTCTCGCGCAGCTCGTCGCTGAGCGCCTCGTCGGCACGCGCGACGATGATGTCGGGCTGGATACCGATGGAGCGGAGCTCCTTCACAGAGTGCTGCGTCGGCTTCGTCTTCAGCTCCCCTCCGACCGTGCGCGGCAGCAGCGTGAGGTGCACGTAGAGCACATTCTGTCGGCCGACGTCGTTGCGGAACTGGCGGATCGCTTCGATGTATGGGAGCGATTCGATGTCGCCGACCGTGCCGCCGACCTCGACCACGACGACATCGGCCTGTCCCTCGCGCGCAACGCGATGGATGCGCGCCTTGATCTCGTTCGTGATGTGCGGAATGACCTGGACCGTCGCGCCGAGGTAGTCGCCGCGCCGCTCTTTCGCGATGACGGTGTTGTAGATCTGGCCGGTCGTCAGGTTCGACGCGCGTGTCACGTTGCGGTCGAGAAAGCGCTCGTAATTGCCGAGGTCGAGATCGGTCTCAGCGCCGTCCTCGGTGACGAAGACCTCGCCGTGCTGGTACGGCGACATCGTGCCGGGGTCGACGTTGAGGTAGGGATCCATCTTCAGGCAACCCACCGAGAGTCCGCGCGCTGCGAGGATGCTGCCGAGCGACGCGGCGGTGATGCCCTTGCCGAGGGAAGAGGTGACCCCGCCCGTCACGAACACGAACTTCGGCACAGATCGGACCTCCGGGGTTTTTCCAATGATACGTTGCCGACGGCGACGCAAATGCAATGGAACGTGGGGACAAGGGTCAGTCCCCGGCGGGCATCACAACAATGGGAGTGATTGCAGGAGCACGAGGCGCGGCCGTTCGCCCGCGCCGGTCGGCGGGGCCGACGGGACGGGCACTGGCTCTTCCGGGCGGCAGTCCTCGACGCGCGCATCGAAGCGCAGCGCGCGGAACCGCGCGTCGCCGAGGACCAACGGATCTTCGCCGTCGTGCTCGACGATCGCGACCAGCTTCGGCCGGAGCCAGTGCAGCCCGCTACGGAGCGGAATGGGCCCCGCGAACGACGAGACGTCGGACTCGAACGCGCCCGTGGCATCGGCGAGCCACTTCGCGAGGAACGGCGGGACGGTCGCGTCCCCAACATGCGTCAGCGACCCGTCTTCGTTCGCGAGGCCGCAGAGCACCGTGCGTGCGCCGTGGGCATCGGTGACGAGACCGCCCAGCACGACATCCGAGCGCGGCGTGACGTGGCATTTCAGCCAGTCGGCGGTCCGGGCGCCCGGTACGTAACGACTGTCGCGCCGCTTCGCGACCACGCCCTCCAGGCCGTATTCCGCGACGACCTCGAGGAAAGGCTCGCCGTCCGCCTCGAGATGCTCGGGCACGAGCACCCGGCGCCCGCTGTATGGCCCGGCCTGGAGGCGGTGGCGGCGCTCGTGGAGCGGCCTGCCGATGAGAGGACGGTGGTCTTCGTACAGCAGGTCGAACGCCACGAAATAGGGACCTTTTCCGCGCCGAAGCGCCTTCGGCCCCGCGCGGGCCGCGAGCAGTTCGTAGCTTGGGCGTCCGCGCGTGTCGCAGACGATGACCTCGCCGTCGAGCACGCTCCCCGCTGGGACGCGAAGGTCACGGAGCTCGGGCACGAGCGGGAGAAGGTCGCCTCCGTAGCGATCTTGCAGCCGGACCGCGCCATCGCTGTCGCCGAAGGCGAGGGCGCGGATGCCGTCCCACTTCAGCTCGAAGGACCAGTCGACCGAGTTGAAGGCACCTGCCGCGAGCCGCGGTCGCATTGGCACGATGGACCGCGGCAGGCCGTCCGTCGCCGCGCTGACGTCAATGAGCGTCGGATTCTCGATCGCGTCTCGGCGGGCCCCGGACACCGGCCGAGTATCCGGCCTCAGGACGCCTTGCGGCGCGCCGCGGGCTCCTTCTTCGATGCGGTCGTCTTCGACGTGCCCCTGCGCGCCTTCTCGCCGGCTTTCGCGCGCTCGACCGACGCTTTGAGGGCGGCCATCAGGTCTACGACGGTCGTCTCGGCCGCAGCCTCGGGAGCCTCGACGAGATCCTCGCGACCTTCGACCTTCGCGCGCACGACCTTCATGACGGCTTCCTTGTACTCGTCCTTGAAGTCGTCGGGCTCGAAGGCGGTCGCCATCATCTCGACGAGGTTCTCTGCCATCTTCAGCTCTGCCGGGCTCACCTTCACGTCGTCCGGGAGATCGAGGTCTTCGGTCGAGCGGATCTCGTCGGGCCAGTGGAGCGTGTTGAGCAGGAGGGCGCCGTCGAGCGCCCGTACCGAGACGAGACGCTCCCGGTCGCGGAGCGCGAACTTCGCGATCGCGACCCGCTTCGTCTTCTCGAGGGTCTTCTTCAGGAGGGCGTAGGGCTTCTGCGCCGACTTCTCCGGCTCGAGGTAGTACGCGCTCTGGTAGTAGAGCGGGCCCGGGAGCTCGTCGTCCTTGATGAAGCCGGCGATCTCGATGCTCTTGCTCGATGCGAGCGGGAGATCGTCGAGCTCGTTGTCCTCGAGGACGACGTAGCTGCTCTTCTCGTACTCGTAGCCGCGGACGGCGTCGCTCCACGCGACCTCGTGATCGCCCTCAGGGCACCAGCGCTTGTTCTTGATGCGGGCCTTGTGCTCCGGGCAGAGGAGGTTGAAGGAGATCTTCGAGCTGCTCTCGGTCGCGAGGTACAGCCGCACCGGCAGCGCGACCATCCCGAAGCTCAGGGTGCCTTTCCAGATCGATCGCGGCATCTTCCACCTCGCCAGGCCCACTTGGTTTCCTCGCGCGGCCTGCCGCGCGCAGCATAGCCCCGCTTGTCAAGCCTCCGGCAGGCTCCGCTCCGCCCCGTGACCGGCGAGCCGCATGAGCCGTTCGAGCATCGCACTCGAACCGCGCCAGTGAGACGCGACGAGCGTCGCGTCCGTCGTGCGGAGCACGTAGCGAAGTGCGAGTGCTGCGACGATCGCGTCGTCGAGCGGTCCGGCGACCGGCACGAATTCGGGGATCAGATCGATCGGCGACGCGAGCCATACGCCCGCGAGCGCGAGGACGACTTTCGCCCGCCGCGGGACGGCCGGATCCCGGACGAGGCCAGCGAACAGCACCATCAGGTCTGGCACGAGCGTCACGAGCTCGCGCGCGAGCGCACCGCGCCCGGAGAGCACGAGTGCGATGACGATCGCCAGCCACACCGCGACTGCGATGGCCAGCGCGCGGATGAGCTCTTCCACGGCTAGACCGTGACGGTGCGCTCCGCGACCTTCGTGATCGCGCGCTCCGCGAGCGCTGTCGGCAGCGCACCAGAGGACGTGATCGCGTCGTGGAACTGGCGGAGCGCCGCGACGTCGTTGCGTCCGCTGCGTGCGAGCCAGCGCGTGCGGATGTCGAGGATCTCGAGCATCCCGGTGAGGTACGACGACGCCTGGGTCGGCCACGAGCAGTAGCGCCCGACCTCTGCTTTCGCGTTCGGTTCCGTGAGGTTCGCCTTCGTCCGCATGAACTCGACGGCCTCGTCGAAGGTCATCTCGCCAAGGTGGAGGCTCGTGTCGACGACGATCCGCGCAGCGCGGAAGATCGTCGCCTCGAACTGATAGAGGACCTGCTTCGGATCTTCGAAGAAGCCCTGCTCCCGCATCATCCGCTCGGCGTAGAGCGCCCAACCCTCCGAGAAGTACGACGTGCCGAACGTCTTGCGCACCTTCGACGGGTTGAAGCGGGCCATGATGAGATGCCAGTGGTGTCCGGGATAGGCCTCGTGCACCGACGTTGTCGGGATCCCGGCGCTGCAGTTGCCCTCGAGCCGCTGCTGCACCTCCGCGTCTGGAGTGCCGTCCGGCGGGAACGGCACGAAGAAGTGTCCGGTGAGCGAATCCGTGAACGCGGGAGGCCGGTTGTATGACGCGACCGCGAGCACCGGACGCTGGAAGTGTGGCGACGGCTCGACCTGGCAGCGCTCCCCCGGTGGCAGCGTGACGAGGCCGCGGTCGCGCAGGAACGTGCGCGCCCGCTCGGTCCACTCCTCGTATTCGCGCCGCATCCCCTCCGGGTCCGGCGCGTGGACCTTGTTCAGCGTGTCGAGGAGCCCGACCCAGTCGTCGTTGCCTGAGATGTCCTTCGCGACCTTCTTCGCTTCGGCGGCCAGGAGGTCGTACTGCTCGCGACCGCGCTCGCGCAACGCCCGCGCGTCGTAGGGGAGCAGCTCCTTTTCCTTGAGCAGCGCCGAGTAGATGTCGGCACCGACCGCGTACGCACCCTGCGCCCGCGAGCGGTTCGCCTCGAGGTGCCTGGCGAAGCGCTCGATCGCCCTGGCCGCGATCTCGCCGGCGGCGGCGAGCCGCTCGCGCTGCGCTGCGTCCTTCACCTCGTTCGGGACCAGCTCGCGCGCGTACCGCGCCGTCGCGTAGGCCTGGCCGATGCCCCGCTCGAGGTACACCGGTGGCACGAGCGAAAAGTCGAGGTTCGCGATCCCGGCGTCGATGTTGGCCGGCACCTGCTCGAGGCGCGCGCGCGCCGCCTCGGCGAGATCCTTCTCAGGACGGATCCGGTGCAGGAAGAGCGAGAACACACCCTGGGAGCCGGGGTTCAGGTACGTCGCCGGCTGCCGCTGCCACATCCGGTGCGGTCGAATGATCTCGCGGCCGCGCAGGATCGAGACGAGGAGATCGCGGTCGATGAGCTCGGCGTGATCGAGGCCCGCATCGGGGACGGCGCGGAAACGCCGGAGCCACTCCGCATCCGAGGCCTCCTTGCCGCGGATGGCCTCAGCCGACAGGTCGTCCAGGCGCTCGTCGTATTCGGTCAGGCCGAGGGAGCTGGCCAGGACCGGTGACGCCGTGTATTCCTCCTTGAGGAACTGATCCGCGAGCGACGCGAACGACGACAGCATCCGGCGCCTCCCCCTCTGACAATGTGACGAGACGACATTGAGCCTCACCGAGTACCAGCGCAAACGCGACTTTGGGCGCACTCCGGAGCCGAAGGGCGGCAGACCGGAGGCAGCGCCGCTGCGCCGCTACGTCGTGCATCGGCATCACGCCACGCGCCTGCACTGGGACGTTCGCCTGGAGATGCGCGGCGTGCTCGTCTCGTTCGCGGTGCCTCAGGGCCCGCCGCTCGAAGCCGGCAAGCGCCGACTCGCGATCCACACCGAGGACCACCCGATCGAGTACCTCACGTTTCACGGCGTCATCCCGGACGGGTACGGCGCGGGATCGATGACCATCTGGGACTCAGGCACGTACGACCTCGTCGAAGAGAACACGAAGCGGGGGGCTGCTGAGCCGACCGAGTACAAGATCCGGTTCCATGGCACGCGCCTGGTCGGCGAGTACGTCATCGTTCAGACGACGCAGAACGAAGGCCGTGATTGGCTGATGATCCTGCATGGGACCGCGCCGAAAGATCATCCGCTCGACCGTCGGATCACGCCGATGCTCGCGACCTCGGCCGAGGAGCCCTTCGACTCACCCGCGTTCTCGTACGAGCCGAAGTGGGACGGTGTTCGCACGCTTGCGTTCGTCGACGGCGGCGTCGTGCGGCTGCAGACGCGCAACCTTCTCGACTGCACCTCGCAGTACCCCGAGGCGCATGGCATCGCCGAAGCGCTCACGGGCGCGTATCAGGCCATCGTCGACGGGGAGATCGTCGCGCTCGACGAGCGGGGCGTGCCCTCCTTCCAGCGCCTCCAGCCGCGGATGCATGTACAGGACGGATCGGTCGTGAAGCGTCTCCGTCGCACGGTGCCCGTCCGCTACCACGTGTTCGACCTCCTCTGGGTCGACGGCAAGGATCTGTCGCGCGAGCCGCTGCGCGAGCGCCAGCGCCTCCTCGAAGCGGCGGTCACGCCGATGGGCGCGATCGGCCGCTCGGAGCCGTTCGTCGGCACGGGCAAGGCGCTCTTCGAAGCGGTCCGTGAGCAGGGTCTCGAGGGCATCGTCGCGAAGCGCCTCGATTCGCCGTATACGTACGGGCGCAGCCCGTCGTGGATCAAGATCAAGTCGCAGCGCACGCTCGATTGCGTCATCGGCGGCTGGACCGAGGGTGAGGGCGGCAGGCAGAGCACCCTCGGCGCCCTGCTCATCGGCGTGTATCGCAACGGGAAGCTCATGCCGGTCGGCCATGTCGGCACCGGCTTCGACGAACGCGCGCTGCGAGACCTCCTCGCGAAGGTGAAGGAGCGCGAGTCGCCGACGGCGCCGTTCAGCACCGTCCCGCGCGTGAACCGACCGGCGCACTGGTGCCTGCCGGAGCTTGTCTGCGAGGTGCAGTACACGGAGCTCACGAACGACGGGACCCTTCGCCACCCGACCTTCCGTGGGCTCCGGCCCGACATCGATCCCTCGGACTGCGTGGGGGAGGAGCGCATGGCCTCCGCAAAGCGCGCGCAGGAGGCAGCCGCGAACGCCGTGACCGAGCCCGCGGAGACGGCAGCGCAGATGCCGGCGAAGAAGGCGCGCGTGCCGGCGGTGCTGAAGATCGATGGGCGCGAGGTGAAGCTCACGAACCTCGAGAAGGTCCTCTTTCCCGAGGACGGCTACACGAAGGCAGATCTCATCCGCTATTACACCGAGGTGTCGCCCTTCCTCATCCCGTGGGTGAAGGACCGCGCGCTCACTCTGAAGCCCTTTCCGGACGGGATCAGCGGGGTGAGCTTCTACCAGAAGCAGAAGCCCAGCTTCACGCCGAAGTGGATCGCAAGCTGGAAGGATCCGGAGGAAGAGGACAACGACTACATCCTGTGCAACGACCTGGCGACCGTCGTGTGGCTCGCGAACTACACCGCGATCGAGATCCATCCGCGGCTCGCGCGCGTCGACAAGCCGGACCGTCCCGACAACGTCATGATCGACCTCGATCCCGCGACAGGGGCGACCTGGGACGATGTGAAAGAGGTCGCGCGAGCGATCAAGGCGATCCTCGACGATCTCGACCTCGTTGGCTTCCCGAAGACGACCGGTTCGCGCGGCATCCACATCCTCATCCCGATCGCGCGCCGCTACACGTTCGAGGAATCGCGTGCGTTCGCGGAGCGGATCGGCCAGCTGGCGCGCGAGCGGCTGCCGAAGCTTGTGACGCTCGAGTTCGCGAAGGCGAAGCGGCGCGGTATCTACGTCGACTACCTGCAGAACACGCGCGGGAAGACGACCGCCGGCCCGTACAGCGTCAGGCCGATCCGCCGCGCGCCCGTCTCGGCCCCGCTCCGCTGGGACGAGATCTCGGCCCTCGGGCGGCCCGACGCCTTCACCATCGCGAACATGGCGGCGCGGCTCGCCTCGGTCGGTGA
>JBKJTV010000192.1:0-2605 GCA_046589985.1 Candidatus Limnocylindria bacterium
GGCGTCGCTCGTCCTCACCAGTGAGCTGCGGCTCACTGTCTCGTCCTCGTTAGCCCGTAGCCACCCTTCCCCGATGCGCGTAGGTGTCCTCGCTCTGCAGGGCGACTTCCAGGAACACCTCGCGACCTTCCGCGCGCTCGGCGTCGAGGCCGTCGACGTACGTCGACCGGAGCAGCTCGCGGACGTCGGCGCGCTCGTCATTCCCGGTGGCGAGAGCACGACCATCGGCAAGCTTGCCGAGCGCTACGGATTCATCGCTGCCATTCGCGAGCGCGCGCGAGAGGGCATGCCGATCTGGGGCACCTGCGCCGGCGCGATCCTGCTTGCGAAGGACGTTCCCGGCCATGCCCATCCGATCCTCGGGCTCATGGACGTGACCATCCAGCGCAACGCGTTCGGCCGTCAGGCGGACTCGTTCGAGGCGGATCTCGACGTTCGCGGCATGGACGGCGAGTCCTTCCACGCGGTCTTCATCCGCGCTCCGCGCATCGATAAGCTCGGTCCTGGCGTCGAAGTGCTCGCGGCCCTCGACGACGGCTCTGTCGTCGCCGCTCGAGAAGGCCGTCTCCTGGCGACCTCGTTCCATCCCGAGCTCACCAGCGACCGCCGCTTCCACGAGCTCTTCCTGCACATTGGTGTCGAGTAATGTCAGTCCGCGCCGCGCTCCCCACGGAGCTCTCGACCGTCCTCTCCTTTGTCACCGCAGCCGTCGGGTCGCCCGACGGGATCGTCGCCGCCGTCCTGCCGACACCGCTCGCGCGCGGCGCGCTGGTGAGCTGGAAGGGACTGATACCCGGTGTCATCGGCATCGGGGGACGCGTGCGCACGTTCGTCGAGCAGCAGCGCGGGCGCGTGCGCGCGGCGGCGCTCATCTACACCGGCAGGCGGCCCGAGTGGGTCGTCCTGCTCATGGCCGCCGAGCACGGGCCGGAGGGCGCCGACGCGGCGTTCCGGCTCCTCTCCGGCGTGTCCGCGCTCGCCGCACAGCACGGAGTGCATCGCGTGTTCGGCGCCGTGCCCGACGAGGCGCGCGCACGCGAGACCTTCTTCCAGGCGGGCTTTTATTCGTACACGCGGGAGACGTGGTTCGCCCGGAACGGTCCGCTCGCCGAGCCGACGCGACGGCTCGAGGGCCGGATCGCGGGCGGTCGTGACGCGCACGATCTGTTTCGCTTCTACGCGACCACCACCCCGCACGCGGTGCAGCGCGCGGAGCAGCTCACGGTCGAGGACTTCGACGTTGGGCGCCGCGCGGGGGCGTTCGATCCGCCCCACATCGGCGGCAACCCACTCGCGATGAGCCGTCAGGTGCTCCTGCTCGTCGGCGACGAGCGGCGCCCGCGCGCGTTCGCGATCGCGTATCGCGGCTCCGATCGGCACCCGCACGTATGCAAGGTGCGCACGGCCGATGGTGACGTGGATCTGGCCCGCGAGCTCTTTCGCGGCGCAGCACAGGACCTCGCGGCGGAGCGCCCGATCGCGGTGCCCGTCCGATCGTATGAGGACCACGTCGCGCGCGCGCTCTCGATGGAGGGATTCAGCGAGGTCGCCACCGCGATGCTCTTCGTAAAGGAGCTCGCTGTCCGCGTCGAGGAACCGGCTTTCGCTCCCGTCGCGGCGCGCTAGACCGGACGACGCTCCGTCCGCGCCAATGCGACGGATCGCGCGAGTCGACCGAGGCCGGGCGCGTCGCCGCGCCTGTACGCGGTCGCGACAAGGGAGGTGCGGTCGTCCGCGCCGTAATGCCGGAGCAGGCTCGCCACGCGCGCCTGCAGCATCGTCTCGCTGATCCGTAGGAGCTGCCCGATGTCGTGCATCGGCAGACCGACCGAGAGAAGATCGAGGACCCGCCGCTCGTCCTCGGTGAGCTGATGCCGCATGACCGTGATGGTCGAGCGCCCGACGGTCAGCGCGCATCGCTGGAAATGACCATCCGCCCCCGCCATTGCGACCGGCGCGGAATGGTCAGTCCGAGCGATGTCCCGGCCCTCGGCCCCACGCCAGAGTCGCGCCGCCGGGTGGCGGACGAAGGCCGGCGGCGGGGGAGCGAGATGGAGCGCACGTCGAAGTCCGGCGAGCACAGCAGGCGTCTGTCGTGCAGCGCGAAGCCATACGTCGCGAAACGCTCGGAGCTCCTTCCGTCGCCAGCCCGCTCGGCGAGGCCGCCCGCGCAGTGCCCCGCCGCGCGCCGCCGGTGAGGCGCCGCGTCGCGCCCCCCGCGTATGCTCCTCGTGGTCATCGACCACGACAGGACGGTGTGGATGACGCGCGAACGGCCCGCGACAGACGATCTCGAAGCGCTCCTCCGTTCCCTTCCGCCGGATGTCTGCAACCGCGTGCGCGGTATCGAGTCGCTGGACGGTCTGCTCGAGATCGTCATGGACCTGGGGCGTGTGCCCGAGGCGCGGTTCACCGGGCGCGAGGAGGCGCTCGCGGAGCGTGAGGTGACCGCCGAAGACCTCGCCTATGTCATCTCACGGATCGGACAGTTCGGCGGCGACAACCGCGCCGGGATGGAGCGTCCGCTCGATGCCGGCGCGGTTGTCGCCGCCGAACTGTCCGATCCGTGAGATGACATAGGCGAGGTCCTCGGCGGTCACCTCAC